>JAGACY010000016.1 GCA_017613855.1 Pseudomonadota bacterium | reverse complement strand
TATATTCGTGTTTCTTTACAATGGAGCAAGTCATGAAACAGAATCTACTCTTCGTATCCATTTCATGCATTCTTCTAGCCTCAGCCTGTCAGGAGACGGTTCAAGCCCCATCACCTTCCTTCGATCTTATCCAAAGAGAACAGGCGATTATGTATGGTACACCTGCACCCAACGAACCATCTGTTGTATCGCTGTTTACACCCTATTATACAACATGTACTGAGGAGCAGGCTGCCAAATGCAGTAGTACCGACAAACCCGCATGTCTGATTAGATATGGAGAACCTACATGCTTACCCAACTGCCAAACAGTAGGAGAATATGCTTCTCGCTGTTCAAAATTTAAGGGAACTGCTTTTGACGGATACATCGAAGAAGTCTGGAGTTGTGATGATTACAACGGACTCGCTGTGCCAAGTATAAGCAGCAATATACATTACTGCAACAACGGCTGCGATGAGTCCACTCAACGCTGTAAAGATGGCGCATTTCAATATTCACTTCCTTGTGAAGGAAAACTTGCTCAAGAATTCAAGAAAGAATATGGCAATTCGAAGGTATGCGGGCAAGCCGAAGATAAGGATTATTTTTATATCTATGATGCATGTACGACAGAAGGAGAAGTCAAGTCAGCCTGTGAATCGCTTCAAGACTACGATGCCGTTGTCACGAGGGTTTGCAGGAAAGTCGGCGATCAGCTTGCTTACCTGATTGATGGCAACCAATCCCGTATATGTTCCAATACCTGCAATGCCGACAAAACTGATTGTTCGATGAAAGGCCCTCTTTATCGAGGCAAAGAAGGTACCATCAATGGCAGTTCCTACTGCACAGGCACGCTCATCCATCCTCAGTGGATACTAACTGCAGCCCATTGCGTTGCAAATTTCGAGACCAAAGCGCCATCGACCAATAATAGTATTGCCAGAATTGGCATTGGTGATACCCAAAGTGAACTCATCCCCTTTGAGCCGGCATCGGCAGACTCGTTCTTTTTCCATGAAGGCTACTTCTCCTCAGAAAAAGCAACGCACGACATTGCACTGGTCAAATTAAAAGAGCCCATTCCTTCGGAGATTGCCACCCCAATTTTACCGCAGCCCAAGTGGCTTGCCTTGACAAATGCAGACTTACCCAAAGAGATGGAAACCATCGGATTCGGCATTGACGAAAATGGCGATTCGGGTACCAAATTAAAAGTCAGCCACCCCAAACTGCAATACTGCGGCATATTTAATCCCGATGACACGGGTGAAGAATGCTCTGTGGGAACGATCACGGTACATGGATGCCATCCCAGTAAATTTACATGTCAGGAAGAAGGCGAGCTGAATGGAACAGGCGAGTTGATGATCGCGCATAGCACGCTCTACTCTAAGATTGCCGAAGGCGGACAGTGCAACGGCGATTCGGGCGGACCGACTTTTTATACCATTGGCGAACAGAGATATGTTGCCGGCGTTACAAGTTATGGGGATAGAGTGTGCCGAGGATATAATGTGGATACCGCCGTCCAGGATTATTATGATTGGATTATCAGCATTGCACCGGAAATTGCCGAACAATACAAAGAAATCTGCGGCAATGGCGTCGATGATGACGGCAATGGCCTCAAAGACGACGACGATCCTGCCTGTTTCTGCGGCAATAACAGACTCGATCCCGAAGAGGAATGCGATGGTACGCTGTTTGTCAATGATACCAGCCTGTGTACAGAAATCGATTCCGTCTATACAGGCGGCACGGCCACATGCACGGAAGAATGCAAACTTAACTTGCTGAATTGCACCAAGGATCCCGTTTGCGGCGATGGACGCGTTGACGGCGATGAACTCTGCGATGGCGAAGCCTTTGCCAATGACAAAAATGAATGCAATGCCCTCTTTGAGGATCTCTATTCCGATGGGACGGTCAAATGCAATGAATCATGCACCTACGATACTACGGCTTGCATTTCATATTGCGGCAATGGCACCGTCGATACCGACAAGGGTGAAGTCTGCGATCACTCTGCAGACGGCGATATCTTTAAAGATGAGTCTGCATCGTGTGAAACTATCGTTGGTACAGGATCCACGGGCACAATCTCATGTTCCGATGACTGTACAAGCATCATCACCACCGAATGCACCAAGAGCGATGAGTGCAAAGGAAAGGATTGTCATACAGAATGCGAAGAAGATGAATGTCAGCCGGATGATCCAAAGCCCGGAAACAACGACATTTGTGAAGACGAAGACTGCGCACAACTTGCAAAAGATCTTGAAAATGCGGCCTCACTCTTCGACTGTTCTTCAACACCTCACGGAACATCCGGCTCGCCATTTGCCCTCCTTTTAGGCTTGCTTGGACTCGGTGCACTGGCCAGACGCAGACACGAAAACTAATTTACCATGCAAAGAGCCGACCTGTTGACGTTTGTTAACAGGCCGTTTTATTTGTATGATTTGCTTGCATATCATTATATATTGTATTCGAAGATCATTCGATTTTGAGTCTATACCTACTTCACAATGGAGCATGCTATGAAACGTGATTTATTTTTAGTGTCGGTGTCTTGTATTCTTTTGGCAACAGCCTGCCAGGATACCACCCAAAACACCGTCGTCCCTGTTTCGGATCTCGCCCAGACTCAAGAGGCCATTTTGTACGGAACACAGGCTTTAAATGAGCCTTCCGTCGTATCACTGTTTACGCCCTATTATTTAGAATGTCCCGAAGGTTATGATGATTACTGCAAAGAGCAATACCCCGATACGCCCAAATGCATCTCTTTCGGCGATGAATACAGATGTACTTTTGATTGCCAGGCCGCCGGTGACACATTCTATATGTGTTCAGATCAAACCGCATACGGCATTGGGGTTATAGAAGAATACTGGGAATGTTATGATTTCGGAGGGCTGCTCATTCCTTTACATAATGATAATTATCATTATTGTAATAATACCTGCGATTCAACCAATACAAGATGCGATGAAAAAGGATATCATACTTATCTTACATGCCCCGACGACTACCTGCAACAGTGTCGGGAGTACTATGGTGATGAAAACAAACTGTGTGCGCTCCAATATGATGCGATATTTTGCCCAGATCCATGCACGACCGAAGGCGAAACCGTTATCACCTGTGACACTTATGACGAAGGCGATGCCAGAATTAAAGATGTATGCACCAAACTTGGTGATCAATTGATGATGCTCACGGATTATGAAGATAGTTATTATTGTGCCAATGCATGCAACAGCACCAAATCGGATTGTGACAGCCAGGGAAAATACAAACGCAAAGAAGGCACAGCCACAGGCAGTTCTTATTGCACAGGCACACTCATCCATCCCCAGTGGGTACTCACCGCTGCGCACTGCATTACCGATGAAGGAGGTGTCCCCTCAACGCGCATCGCCAACACCAAAATCGGCATAGGCGACACGCAATATGAACTCCTTCCCATCGAACCGTATGCCGATGAATATTTCATCCATCATTCCCAATACGATGACTACTATATCACGCACGATATTGCACTGGTCAAATTGAAAGAGCCCATACCGGCAGAACTCGCAGCCCCCATCCTGCCATTGCCCGCCTGGCTGGCTTTAACCCAGGCTCAAATGCCCGTTACCATGGAAACCATCGGCTTCGGTTTTGATGAAGAAGGAGGCTATGGAATCAAATTAAAGGTTGAGCATCCCGTTGCCAATTATTGCGGCAAATATAATCCCGACGACAAAGGCTACGAATGTCTGATAGGAGACGTCACCGTCAACGGATGTCACCCCGATCCGCAAACCTGCGAAGAAGAAGGACCACTCAATGAAATCTGGGAAGATGTCACGATTGTGAATGGCTCCATCCAGTCATATATACCGGAAGGCGGTACCTGCCAGGGAGATTCCGGCGGACCAACGTTTTATACGATAGGCGGTCAACGCTATGTTGCTGGCGTAACAAGCTACGGAGACAGAGTCTGCAAGGCTATGAATGTCATGACAGCCGTCCAGGATTACTACGACTGGATTATCACGATTGCCCCGGAAGTTGCCGATCAATATAAAGAAATCTGCGACAATGCTATCGATGATGACGGCAATGGTCTGACTGACGGCGATGATCCTGCGTGTTTTTGCGGCAATGGCAAACTCGACGAGAATGAACCGTGCGACGGTACATTCTTTGCCAAAGACATCACCGCATGCAAGGATATCGATCCCATTTATACAAGCGGCACTGCGACCTGCAACGCCGAATGCACCCTCGATTTGTCAGCCTGCTCTTCAGAACCCATTTGCGGCGATGGCCACCTCGATGGCAACGAAGTCTGCGATGGTGAACGCTTTGCCGACGAAAAGACAGCATGCCATGATCTTTTTGCAGACGACTATTCCGATGGTCAGGTCACCTGCAACGAACAATGCACCTACGATACATCCGCATGTATTGCGTACTGCGGCAACGGCAAAGTCGATGCAGACAGAGGCGAGGTCTGTGATCACAGTGCAAACGGCGACGTTTTTGCAAACACATCGGAATCATGTGAAACCATGGTAGGACAAGGCTCAACCGGAACGATAAAATGCGCCGACGACTGCCTGACCATTGTCGCATCTGACTGTACACCGGCGGAATTCTGCGGCGATGGCGTTCTCAATGGCGATGAGATGTGCGATATCGATGTTTTCCAACTTGAATCGACCGAATGTGCTCTCTGGAACGACGCCTACAATACCGGAAATGTCTCCTGCAACGAGAACTGCACCATCAATTATGAAGGCTGCTCGCAGGAAAGCCCCGAAGAAATTTGTAACAACGAAGCTGACGATAATGACGATGGCCTGATCGATTGCGACGATCCCGAATGTGCAGATTTCGAAGGGTGCATACCACAGTCCGAATGCGGCAATGGCATCGTCGAAAGTGGCGAGGACTGTGACGGCGAAGCCTTTGATCATGATAAAACCTCATGCCATGACTGGATTTCGGTTTTCAAATTGGGCGATGTCAGCTGCAATGATGACTGCACGATCAATTATGACCATTGCTCGACCTCGGTCCCCGAAATCTGCGACAATGAAATCGATGACAATGGCAATGGCAAAGCCGATTGCGACGATTATGAATGTGCCGATTTCGAAGCATGCAAAAACCAGAACCAGCAGCCCTCGCAGGATCCTCAAGATCCGCAGGATCCTGAGCAGGAATCCGGAAAATCTTCGAGCGATTCATCCTGCTCCTCGACCCCGCTTTCGGGCAATCATGCTCCCGCAGGCGCATTATTACTGGGATTGTTGGGATTCGGCATAATCACCCGACGTTTTACCATCCACAAGTAAAGGAATTGATATGAAATGCAATTATCTGACTTACACGCTGGCTGTTTTTTCATGCCTCGGTCTCACCTTTGGCTTAAGCAGCTGTAAAAAAAGCTGAGGCTCCCGAAGAAGTCAAAAGAGAACCGGTCATCATCAGCAATGCACCGCTCGAAGGTGTTTTGGTGACGACTCAGAAAGCCATCACCATTGAACCCCGCGAAATCAAGATCAATACCGAAACGGAGAACCCAGGATCAGAATGCGGCGCAAATCAAACGTGTTCTGGCGGTGTCTGCCTGTCCAAAAACTGGCAGCCCGAATGTGCAGTCCATGAAGACTGCCGGGCATTGGCCGAAAACGCCATCTGTGACCCAATTCCGATTATCGTGTCAAACAATCCATTGGCGAGCTTTATCTCGAAGGGAAATACGTCGCGCCAGATGAAGAAAAAGCGATATCCATGCTCAATCAGGGCTTCGATGGTGCGTTTCTTCTTGCCCGCGCCTTTGAATCCAAAGGCAACCTGGTCAAAGCACGCCAGTTTTACATGTAATGTGCAAGATATGAACCGTCCCCCGATTCGGATTTATTTAAGGATCGCGTGGAAACAAGCCGCAAATTGATCGAAATGGCCATGTACAATCAGGGCTTTGCACCGGAAATGTGCGGGAGCGAAGAACATCCCAATCTCGCATTGGCATGCGATGAATACAAATACCTGGGCAAAGTGGCGAATGACCCCAAAGCGGCTTACGAATTCGTCGCCATGTGCCGTGAAAAACACTGCAGTTTCTGCAGTTTTGATGAAGACTATTTGCTCGAAATCGCAGTCAAGGGCAATGCCGTTTCGAAAACATGCCAGGAAGATGAATCCACATGCCCGGAATCACGATGGAACAGCACGAACCATCCGAATGAATGTGATGGAAATATGCGAGGCCGCTACAATGATGATGATGAACCCGAGGAGGAGGAAGAGGAAGAAGAATAGCTTTGAGCGTGGGTACATGGCTATTTGCGCGGCGCGCAAATACGCCATGCCTTGAGCCGACCTATTGGCGATGCCAATACGGCCGGCTTTTTTTGTATGGGTGCGGCCACAACCTCCACCCCCAAAAGCGCAGTCGTATTGCACCCAAGGTGCAATAGACGGCGCACGTTGGCCGTATTGCCGCAGGCAAAAGGCCAACCCACACAACAAACACGGCACACCAAACGTCTGTTCTTCAAACCCCAAAGCAGCATCTTTCCCCGACACATGCATTGACTTTCAGGAGATGCGAACCTATAACATTTACGCGGTGTTATTGCGTTTTTTTGCGTTCAATTATTGGCTGACCATACACGTCACATAGGAAATCCCGCAATGAATTCAAAAAAATCCACAATATTTTTTGTATCCATGATTTCCTGTTTATGTGCATCCGCCTGTGACGAACTCTCCCGGGATACATCTGCGCCCGAATTGGCCCAAACACTCGAAACCACGCAATCCCCTATCCTGAATGGCTCCGTCGATGAGGATGATTTGGCGGTCGTGGGGCTTTTTGAAGTCACCGAAAAACTAGAAAATGGAAATTACAGAGGCTCTATCTATTGTACAGGAACGATCATTCATCCCAATTGGGTATTGACGGCTGCGCATTGTGTTACGGAGACGGATGGATCCATCGTCACACCGAGCAGCAAAAACAACAGAATGATGATTTACGTTGGTACCAATAGAAAAAAAGGCGGCCATGTCTATGAAATCGCGGGAGCCAATAAAATATATTGGCATTATCAATATATTAATGCCAATGAATCAGGCAATGACATTGCG
>JAGACY010000089.1 GCA_017613855.1 Pseudomonadota bacterium | reverse complement strand
CCTTGGTCTTGGCTAGTGATTCCCGCGACTAGGGTTCACGGAGGACTTGCACCTCCAAGCTGCTGCCCATGCCGGGCACACCCGGTAGGCACTGCGTGCCAACCGAGGGCTACTCGCCAGAACGCCTACGGCGTTCATAGGGCGGCTGAATAGCAACTCCCCTTCCTATTCATTCTTCCCCCAGAATATATCGTGCGTTTTGGTCTTTTCCAAAAAATCGGCAAGGATTCCGCTTTCCAGCGTTGTTTTGTACAATCCGTGCGTTAAACCTGCAATTTGCTCGACTGTCATCGTTTTATAGAAGTTATGGGGCAGATCATAGGTCCAGTCCATGCCGAAGCAATTGCCGGCAGAACTCCCCGGCGAACTCACAGATTCCTTAATATAAGCACTGCCATTGCGACGGAATTTCAGGATTGCCCATGAAGCTTCGTGCGCGTATTCATAGTAACTCTTAGCAAATTCAAAATCGACTGGCCGGTAACGAAGCCCATGTTCGTGCGCAAACAGTTCCGCAAATGAGTCGAACGAACCGCGAATCATCGTTCGATTCTTTTTAAAAATCTGCTCCAGCTTGGGCGTCATTTCTATATGTGTGATGGAATTGGGAAGAATGAGTTCTTTCAGCGTCTCAATCTGCTCCAAATATCCAGGGGCAATTTCCGTAAAGCCATAATCCAGACCGTATGCCAGAGTATCTTCGATGAACAGCGACACGCTGGATGGTGTATCCATATATTCCTGCTTATATTTCGCACAGAGTTGTACAAAAGTATCAAAGTTTCTGAACTCTTCATCGCAGAGCGTACCGCCACCCCACGCACGAAGCTCGATGGCATACTCATTGTTAAATACATGGTTTAGCAGACTCATGATTGTTCTATGCTCCTGTTATTCGCTTTATGCTATGATTTGTAGTCTTCACCTACGACGAAAACAACGCCAATAATATAGTACAAATATTCCTTTCTCATCACTTACCCAGAGATGCTCTCATCTGATAAGCCTTTTTAAAGCATTTGTTGGCTGCTTTATCAGATAAATAATTATTTTGCTTTGCATATTGAAGAATCATGTTGAACTCCTCATAACTCAACACTCGCCCGCTCATCCTAAAAATAATATTCATTAATTCGTTGGCATTGCAATTTACAAGAACGATATCATGCTTCGAATTCGAAACAACGCCAACTGACCCACAATAGGTTTTATCATTGCCATCAGATCGTATCTTAATATCAAATTTAAACCATTCCTCATAATTCATTCTAAAAAAAGTAATATTGGCTGTACTCTTTTGTAAAATGAATCTGGCCACATTCTCTGTCATGCTATCCGTATTGCGAACGACTGCTTTTGAATCGTGCTTATCAGATAATTGACCAGCCCCATCACAGTAAACGATTTTTCGTTCAGGCTCTGTCTGTTTCAAATGATGCGTCTTGAGATCATACTCTTTTCGCACGATTTCATAATCCATTCCGAACTTTGGGTATGTCTTCTTATACATTCCACGGTCATAAGCTTCGTATAACCCATAATAACGCATTGAATCATCAGAAACATTCTCGAAGATCACAGTCACTTCATTAGCCGTTTCACCCAGAATTGAGCATCTAATCCCATCGATGATAGCGTATTTTTCAATTCTGTAGGCGGCCTCAATCTCTGAAATAGGAACTTTTTTACAATACACGCCATTCTCGAATGCAAAACCATCATGAAGGTCTTCACTGGATTTGCTCCTAAGACAGACGTCATCCGTCAATATCGTTGCATCGTATTCTTTGCCTTTATAAACCGCAATTTCCGAGATCATATAAACACCCTGTTTCATTTTGTGAATATATCAAATATGAATTTGACATCATTCCTATTGGTCACGCATTACATATTCCTTTAGCATAATGCGTAGCGAGCCTGTAGAGACGTTCGCTCGAACGTCTCTCTGGCGAGCAAGCCCGAAGCGCCGTGCATATCGGCAACGCCGATAGCGCGGCAAATAGATTAATGAGAAATATTCATAGATTCTCTGATAATATGAATCACTTCGTCGCGTGTGAGCACGCGATAGCCGCCTTTGAGAATGAATGTCGCATCGGCAATACCATCGAGCATTTCCTCAGTGACGCCAAGTTCTTTGGCATTCAGGACGACGCCGATTTCGCGCATGAAATCTTCCATTCGGTCGAGGCCTTCACATGCGATTTGTTCGTCGGTTTTGCCCTCGGCAGGAACATCCCAGACATGCGTGGCATAGCGTTTGAACTTAGCCAGACCGTCTTTCATAATGAGCCGATAATAAGGCAGCGATACAGCCGCGAGCGTCATTCCGTGGGTAGCATTGGTAAATGCGCCGATGGCATGACCAATCATGTGTACCATCCAATCCTCGGATTATCCTTTTTTACAAAGGGTATTGAGCGCCCATGTCGATGCCCACATGATGTTGCTTCGCGCTTCATAATCCTGCGGATTTTTAACAGCGATGCGGGCACTGTGTATCAATGATTTCAACAAACCTTCGATGATATAATCGGTTGTATTATCATCATTACCCGAGCAATACTGTTCGAGCAGGTGTGACATAATATCGAATATACCAGCAACCATCTGATACTGCGGAACGGTAAATGTCAGTTCCGGGTTGAGTATGGCAAATTTCGGAAATACATCTGCCCCAAACACATGACCAATCTTCAGGTTCGCATGATGATTGGTGATAACCGAACCGCCGTTCATTTCGGATCCGGTGCCGACCATCGTGAGAATACATCCAACAGGGACAATAGCATTATCGACATTTTCAGATCGAATATAATATTTTTCCCAGGGATCGTCCTTGCAATGAACCGAAACCGACAGAGCTTTGGCATAATCGATGACCGAACCGCCGCCGACGGCAAGAATAAAATCGACATGTCCCGCGCGAGCACGCGCAATGCCTTCGGCGAGTTTGTCTGTGGTCGGATTGGGCATAACACCAGCGTCTTCGAAGATATTTTTGCTGTGTTTTTTCAATATATCAATAACGATATTATACAAACCGGTGCGTTTAATAGATCCACCGCCATAGACAATCAGCACATTTTGTCCAAATCTGGGCAGTTCATCATTCAGTTTATCGAGCGCATCTTTGCCAAAATGAAGTCTGGTGGGATTAGAATAGGTAAAATTGCCAAGCATGCTGAATACTCCTTTGAGATTATAATTGAGGCATGCGGATCATCCGCAGTGAGTGATTATAATGTAATAACAATAAAAGTGCGAGGCGTAATTACACGACGCAGGTTCAATCCCAAGAGGAAGGCTGTATGAGCCTACGATAACCCAAAGTATTCCATCATCATAGATGGCGACAGTATAAGTGGATTATCAATATCCGATTCAAGAAAATCTTTATCACCTGTTAATAATATATCTACATGATGAAAGCGGGCATCACTTAAAACGGGAATATCTTTTATATCCCTTAATTCACCGAGTTTTTCATTCGTGCTATTGACGAATTGAATATCTAGCTGGTGAAACAAGTTGTAAGCGCGATCTGCTTTAACAGGCCATTTTTGAACTAATTTTGCCTTAAGTTCAGAATCCACATATTCAGAAACATACACTATATGATCAGATTGCAATAACCATTCAAGCAGAGAGCGAGCATGACCACCGAACACATTTCGGATATGATAACATTAGTGTCCAGCATGATCTTCATGGTTTATACGTTCCCTTCGAAATTGTGCAAGATCGCGAATGATGTCTTCTTCTGATGTATAGCCGCCCTTATCGTCTTCGAACATATTCTGAAGCTGATGGAATACGGCCAGATTTCTGGCTGCGGTCTTTTCTTTTTTCGTTTCCTGCAAGAACTGTATAAATCGCATTGCTGTACGAAAATCATCCGCATCCAGTGCATTCAGCATATTCTGAACCGTTTGAACCGTAGCATCCATGATTATTCTCCTCATCCATTTGGCTAAGCCATGAACCCCCTTATTATCATGCCACCGAGAGCGTGGATTTGCAATACACCTTGTGAGAATCACCCCCAAATGACATTGTGATTTGCTATGTTGGGTACGCGCAATCATTTAATCCCAATTGAACCCCCAGCCATTCCGTGCTAGAATGATGCCCATTGTGGCGATTGGTCTAATCACTCGCCTATCCCCCAATTCCATCCATTCACGCCCACGAGGCGTTACACCATAACACCCAGCGCGCAGCAGGCGCGCATCACATTTAAAGGAAATATCAGCATGACCACACTTACCCCCCCCCTACACGCACCTACATAAATCGTCCCATCGTATTCTGCGCGTTTTCCCCATTTTGATTGCGGCTACCCTCTTTTGTAGCTGTTCGGACGATTCGAAAAAAGGCGAGGATAACACCTGCACCCAGGACAAATGCGAGGGCTGGTGCGGGGATTTTAAGAGTGACCCGAAGCATTGCGGAAATTGCGAGACGGATTGCACGATTTATGAAGGCGTGACCGGGACCTGCAGTGAGGGCAAATGCGTATTTACTGCGGCTTTGTGCAAGGATGAAACGGATTCAAGCGGAAACGTTACCCAACGCAAGAAGATATGTATTAAAGACGGCAATCCCGTTTGTGCGGATATCGACAATGATCCGAACAATTGCGGGGAATGCGGTAATAAGTGTACCGGCGATTCACCGACATGTGCCAACGGTGTTTGCGGCGAAAAATCATGCCAGGAAACGACATGCATAGATGCAGATGGCAACTCGATTTGCGTCAATTTAAACACAGATAACAAATACTGCGGCAGTTGTGAGAATGTGTGCAAACCCAATCAGCATTGTGACCGAACCGGTGAAATCGCCAAATGCGTTGCCAATGACTGTAAAGACGCCTGCTTAAAAGATGAAATCCTGAATCTTGGCATCGAAGAATCTGCGTATATCGACATTTTTGGCAATACCGAAAGCGTATGCATCGATCCCGGCAATCCGGTAATGTGCGGCATCAATACTTGTGAAGCGCTTAAACAGGCAATTTCGAACAAACAACTGGGTTGTGATGGGGAGCTGATTTGCCGGCAGGCATCGGATAACAGCAGCCAATATGCATGCAGCTGTCGGGATGGTTCTTTTATGCATGGCAAACAGTGCTTAAAACCGACGGATAATCGATCCTGTGGGGCGACAGCCGATAACCCTGG
>JAGACY010000088.1 GCA_017613855.1 Pseudomonadota bacterium | reverse complement strand
TGCGCCGCACCAAACTGGGATGAGATCGAGGATTTTTTCGAGAAACTCTTTGGGAGACGCACCTTCACATTCGTCGAAAATGATGCGCAGCGAGTTGTGGCGGAAAGCACGAATTGCTTCATTGATGCGGGTGCGGAGCGCTACCGTCAGAATATCGGCGTTTAAAATCTTGGGATCTTCAGCAATCACGAAGGCGTGGATATGCTCGCGGCCTGGTTCCGAGATCGACAAAATGGGATAAAACGTCAACGTTTTGCCATCGACCGTCTCGGTGACTGGCGTCGCAATATCTTCGTGGGCACGCGCCTTCTCGACGATTTGAGCATAATCGACCTGGAGATTGAGGACTTCCGATCCATAATTGGATACGCGGAGCGCTATAGCTGGCATGTGGCTCGCCTCAAACCCAACAAGGACGCCAAGATGATTGAGCTTGTGGTCAATCAAAAGCGGCATCAGATAGCGGTGCATGTGCACACCGAGAATCTCGGTAATGGAGTCAGTCCAGGGGGATAAAAACCGCATTGGGTCTGTCGATTGTTCGGTCATGATGGTGTTTCCAAGTCGTGAAATGAGAAAGATTAATTCGGAATTCGGAATTCGGAATTCGGAATTATTTGAGCATTCTTATGGTAAAATCTAAAGGATTAAATATTCCCAGCTTCAGAATTTTAGCATCAGGAATGTTGTATCTTTCAATTCCGCATTCCGCATTACGCATTCCGCATTATGCATTACCTATTACATTCTAAATGGATTTGCATTTCCACTGTTTTTTGCACAAATCCGATTTTATCAAAAAAAGCCCTGGTTTCTTCATTGTTTACGGGCATTTGCACTTTGACCCACTCGATGCCAAGTGCATCGATCTGGTTGAACAACTCTTCCATCAGTGCACTGCCGACCCCGCGTCCGCGATGCTCGGGAACGACCCATAGTTCGTCGATCGAGGCAACCATCTGCACTTCAAAGAGACTGGCCTGATGCTCAATAATCGCAGCAGTATAGCCTACAATTTGGGAATTGTTGTCATCATCGAGCAGTGCAACAATCGGCATATAGCGCTGTTCGGCAATGAGCTGCTGACGAAGGCGGCGCATTTCCCAGGCATGTTGTTTGGGCGTGATGCGAATCGCCGTCAGGGGATTGTCATCCGACTGAATCTGTTGAGCATAAAGCTGCTGAATTTCGTCGATTTCTTCGACGCGCATGCGGCGAATAATGATGTCGGGGGGATTGGGCATGGGAGTTCTCGGGAAAGTGGCTGTAGCTAAAGGGGAATGAGTTTTAATGCGGAATGCGGAATGCGGAATTGAATTTGCAAGCCCCAAATATGCCTCTAAAGCTAAAATCGACTTTAATTCTTTAGAAATAACATTGAGAAAGCTCAAATCATTCCGAATTCCGAATTCCGAATTCCGAATTATCAATAGTTCGGCATGACTTCGAAAGATTCCGGTAAAGTGTTGGGTATCTCGAAAAAGCGCTTCGGATCATGTTCATCCGTGCGATAAAAGATGAGAAGCCGTGCCATACCTTTTTTAACATAATTCCTTGCTTCATCATACGGAATCAATTCGATAAATGCATCCTGCTCCATTTTCTTCGAGTAAGCGGTCAGCCAGCGTGCCACCTGATGCGGCCCGCCGTTGTAAGCAGCCATTGAGAGCGTTGCATATCCCTGGAACTTGTGCAGAATCTGAGCAAAATACCATGTTCCCATCGTGATGGATGCCTCGGGACGGATCAGATCGTAAGGTCCAAAAGCATCGATTCCAAGGGCATTGGCAATCTTATACCCGGTCATAGGAATAATCTGCAGCAGCCCATAAGCATCTGCATGGGATATCGAATCCGGATTGAATGCAGACTCAATATTCATGAGTGCCCAAATGAGATCGGGGGTTATTTTATTTTTTTGAGAAGCCCGAATGACAGCCTCATGAAATGCGTGTGGATAAAGCGTCGAACATGCGTCAAGATTAGATGCGTAGCCGCACGTTTGCTTGGGTGCTGCTGTATATTTGCGTGCAAGATAATAATCGTGAAAGGCCTTCACCGTCGAAACGACAAACGGTCTCAGTTCTGCAGCATGATCGTAGATTTCTCCCTGCCTCTGAGCAATGACCTTGCGTGCATCAGTTTCTTTCTTTCCGGGTAAACTGAAACGCTGCGTATCGCTCGCAATCCCCCAAAAACCAGTTTTCTTCTTGCGGTTATCCACCAAATGCCCATCATAACTGAGTTTCGCCGTCCAAAGATTTTGCACCGTCGGACGTTTCGATAGCCGACTAATGCCCATGGCTTCGATGGCAATCACCCTAAACAGCATGTTTCTTTCCCGATATAACTCAGCATCATGGAAAAATGCCACACGCTCAAGTTCGGGGAACATTCCTTTGAATCTTTCGACATTGCTGCTCCAGGATTCGAGCGATTCTTTTTCATCAAAAGAAAACTCCATATCCCAGGGGCGCGGTGGGACAGGATCCTGAGATATATGCTCGTAATCCTGCATAACCGGTGTGCGAGGTGCCGATGAATCATCGCCCCTCTTGAGTTCAGCCAAACGGGAATAAGCCAAAATCGCGTAATAATCGCTGTTATCCGATGCGATGAGTGCCTCAAACTGAGATTTGGCGCGTTCGACCGTTGCTGGTGCCAATTTTGGAATTTTTTTACCTTTGCCCTTTTTGGCAGTTTTTTTCGTTTTACTCGTTTTTTTAGCAGTTTTGCTCGTTTTGGATTTTGCCTTGGGTGCCTCATCCGGAACGATTTCGGGCGTTTCAGCCGGCGCAGTCACTCCCTGGGCGCCCTGTTTTAAAGCACTCTTCAATGTCGCCTGCGCAATAAAATACTGGACACGCCGTTTGGCTGTTCCCGACAAGTCTTCGGTAGCAGCAGCAAAATTTGCGCGCGCCGTTTCATATTCCCCATTTAAGTAGGCTATCAGACCAAACCACCAAAAATCTGTTCCCGATTTGGGATCTGCATAGGCGATCTTCGCATTTTCCCAGGCAACATCCAGTGCACCACAGGACAATGCAAAATCCATCGTGGCCGATGCACGATCTTTCTTGCCCAGTTTGGCGGCATTCAACGCATGATATTCGAGCGCTTTTTTGCAATCTCCCATGTAAGCATAAGCCCGATAAATATACGCAATCACGCCTGATGGCTTGAGCTTGTCTTTGACATTGCCATCCAGCTGTTCGAGAATTTTTTCAAAACGATGCGCAGATTCTTCGTGCTCACTGCGTTCATAAGCGATGCGGGCATGCTGCACCTTAAGCTGATAACTCTCAGGATATTGCTCAACCGCCTCAACGGCTGCTGTTTCGGCTTCGTCCCAGAATCTCGCCCTGCGCAATGAATCGACGCGCGAAAAGACTTCATCAAATGTCCGTTCGCGCTGCGAATACCCTCTGTCTTCAAGCCACTGACGGGCTTTGGGCGCAATCGAAGACCATGGGTAAAAATAGGCATAATCCTGAACACTGCGAACGGCAATATCGCTCTTGCCTTCGTCAAACTGACGCGTTGCCAATTCAAGCTTAAAGTTGAGCAATTCCGGATAATCGGGATACGTCGCAATAAAATTCTCGAGATCCTGAGTAATGTCCAGCTTAAGCGCAATACCGGCCTTGAGTTTCTCCGCACGCGCCAAATGGTAATAGGGCGACGTTTGCTCTTTTGTGACAGCATCAAAGGCATCGTATGCTTTTCTTAAAGCCTTTACAGCCTCATCGCCTTCGAGTTCCACGGCATGCCGCTGCCACAAGCGGCCCAAATGAAAATCGAGCGCATCATCAATCGACACATCCCTTGGTTTTTCCTTAAGATTGTCGATCATTTCAATGGCTTTCGGAATCTGCGTGATATCATCTTCCGCCGTACGCAGCGCCAAAAGCATCCACGCACCATCCGAACGCTTGCTCACTGCCGAAAGCATCGCTTTGCTCAACGGCGTGCGTGCATCCAGGCAATCATTATAATACGGCTGAATGCCACTTTTAGGCTGGGTAATCGCATCGAGATATTCGAGTGCAGATGTCTGTATGGCAAGCGCAGCTTCGGGAATCGGTGACTCAGTCGCTTGCGGTGCCTCTACATTTTGAGCATTTGCCGCCGTGTTCTCGGGTGTACCCGACCCGGAGACATGGCAGCCCCCTAGCGCCAACGTCAAAAATATAAGGCCCATTTTCAGACGATGTATGCCATTAAAATGAAACAAAATCCCGTCCCCATACAAACGAAAAGAAACACCAACTGCAATTTAACCGGTTTGTGCATTTGGGGAAATTTTAGGGATTTGAGTCATCTGATTGTGATTTGTTTTGTAATCGCCGCTATGCCCTGCGGGCATACGCGCCTTAAGAACCGCGCCAATGGCGCGGTTCTTGCTCGCCTATGGGCAACCTCTTCGAGGTGCCCATACGGCTCGCTTTTTTCTGATATTCCTGCAACCTATGCTAAAATACCATTGACCATAAAGATTGATATGGTAAAGGACTCGAACGTTATGAAACGGGCAAATCGCTGTCAATTTACGAGGAATCAAATGCATTTAAGGTTGGTATCACTCATTTGGACTTTGTTCATTTTGACCATTCCCATGGCTGCGCATGCTCAAACTTTTTTACAATTTCAATCAGATCTCAAACCAATAAGCAGTAAGTCAAATGAGCAGGCCCGCACATTGGGAAAATGGAAATGGGACGCATCCAAAGGGCTTCGACTCGATCCTCAGACAGAAGAAAAAAACAGCTTCTGGGTTTCCCCCATACGCACCCATCAGGAAGGCGATGCCACACGGGGAAGCGTCATTCGTGCTGAATTTGCAGTTGGAAAACGTCTCGATTGCTCCATCTTCTTTCGCGCATCATTCCCCGATAATCTCGCCGAAGTCAATGGCTACAGTGTTTCATTCAATCATCAAAAAGTGCAGTTCCATCGCTGGGAAGGCGGTTATGCAGCTCCCATTACCGACCCCATAAAGCTTAAAGAAATGCCAAAAAAAATGCGGGTTTACATTTTCATGTTTGGCTACAATTCCTTTGTAGAAATTGAAAATGCTGAGAACCACACAATCCTGGCCAAAATCGACATGACCGATCTGACTTTTCGGGGAACACAAATCGGCTATCGCGCACATAAAAAACAAGATGCCAACACAGCTTTGACGGCACTCGACTGGATCGAAGACGAGAATCTCTATTATCGAAGGAAATTCACTCATCCCGATGCATATATTCGTCAGCACCCGGCAAGTTATGTGTTTGCCCCGCAAAACGATAAAAAAGAACCGCTCAGTAAATGTAAAAAACTTAATCATACCTATACCCAGGGATATGACATCTATCGTTGTTCCAATGAGCAGATGCAGGAACTCGCAGATAAAAAGCAGATGCTCCCAAAGAATTACTATTGGGCAGAACCACGCATCAGCTTTACGGATGAAGAATTCAGAAAAGCAACGAAGGATCTGGACTGCCCAATCCCTATGCACTGCAATCCCAACGCGCCGGTTGATCCCAATAGAACTGCAAAAGACGTCGATATGATCCAGGCTTTTTTGGATGCCTACGTGCCGGTATGCAAAAAAAGAATCAAAAATGTCCGCCTCGAAACCATCGGCCAAACCTATCTGGGATATCCCATTCGCGCCATAGTCCTTACCAATACCGACGGCACAGCCCCCACACCACGTGTTTTATTCAATGGCGCACACCATGGCATGGAGCTGCTTTCGACCGACATGGCATTTGATGTACTCGAACAACTGTGTGAATCAACCGATGACACGAAACGTGCCATGTACGACGATGCCTTATCCAAAGTCGAAGTATGGATCATCCCCGCAGTCAATCTCGATGGCAATGACCTGTACATTCATGTATCCAGCCATCTGGGACGCAAAAATGGGCGCGGCGTTTTCATCCATGATTCACATGCGCCCTACCCCAAAAAACCGGGACCTTACAACGAAAAAGCAGCCTACTATCGATACCATCCCAATGACATTGCCGTGGGTGCCGGCGTCGATGTCAATCGCAATTACCCGCTTCACTGGGGAGCCACCGGCGAAAAGTCATCGTCGGGACGCCCCCGGGACTATTGGTACCGCGGACCGGCTCCTGCTTCAGAACCAGAAATCCAGTCGATGATGAATCTCTTTCACACAGAGCAATTTGTCTCTTCGATTAGTTTTCATACCGTGTCGACGCGGATTTTATCCCCCTACTCCATCGATGCACTCAAAAATCCTCCGCATGAAGAAGACCAGGCGTGGCAGTTGGCACTTCGCATGGCAGAATCCGCAGGCAAACAGGCCAGCGGAAAACCCTATAAAGTGGTAAAAAACCTCTATTCCGTCGATGGCACCGATCAGGACTGGTTCAGAATGGTCTCGGGGACGTACGCCTACCTCATCGAAGGACCACTGCACAACCCAACAGGGAAAAAGCGTACAAATGCACTCATCAAAAGCAGGCCTGCCTGGGAGACATTTCTGGATGCTTCACGTTCAGCCACTATCGTGCGCGTACGCGACAACGAAGGCAAACCTCTCATCGCCGAAGTTTCCTACAGTGACGTGCCGCAGCTCAATGGTGAACACTGGATGACACGATGCCAGGACGGAACACACACCATGCTTTGTTTCGGAGAACGTACAGTTACGGTAAAGCTAGCCAATGGGATATCACAAACCAAAACAACAAAATGCAATTCTTCCCCATCCATACTTGACTTTACATTCGAACATCCCGATATATCAATGATTGATGCTTTCTGTGCATCGGGATATTGTAATACATTAACCAGTGTTGATACCATCTGCAATCTGAGAAATAACACCTGCCCAGCACTTCCTGCCAATCGATATTGTCTCATTGAGGATAGATGTGTCCCTGCAGGGACAAAAGCGGATTTTGGCGTTCTGGGAAGTTACTTGTGCGACCCTGTCGAGAATAACAGGGGATGGACCAAGTAAATATGTCGAAAGGAAATGCCGCCAATGAAAAAAGCGATCATACTCATCATATGGGGAACACTGGCGATTTGGAATGCAGCTGTCAGTCCGGATGCCAACGCCGCTCCCGAGAGTCCAAAAGAACAAGCCGGTGAACCATGCGATACTAAAACCTTTAATTCCATCTGTTCTGGCGATAAGCTCGTACTATGTGTCAAAAACATGGTCAAAGTCATTGATTGCACAGAAAACGGAAATAAAGAAAAAACCTGCGTAGAGTTTAAGGATTCGAAAATGGCACGTTGTATTTCCAAAGATGAAATGTGCACTGTTGAAAATGAATTCATAAAAAAGGAAATTAAACTCAGTTCAGAGAAAACAATCCAAAAAAAATATAAATGTGAAAAAACGAGCAATGGAAAACTGTATTTTCATGAAATGAACAACAAAACGAATGCACAGAACGAGACGAATTTAACAAACAGCACAGAAAGCAATAACAAAGACAGTCGTGAAAGCACTCAGACAGAAGATTGGTACAAGTGCAGCCAGGAAAACGATATAGCAATTCGAACTAGCACCTTAAACTCAGGAAATAACGAAAAGGATTATTATCGATGTGAGCGAGGACCGGATGGCAAGCTGGCCTTTCGCAAACTAACAAAAGCAGAAACCGAAAATTATGTCAGCAAACGCATTCAAACAAGTAATAATGACCGCGTCAGCAAAACAAATTCTTTCAACATAGGTGATGACATAAACGACAGAAACAATGCAATAAATCAATTATTCAAAGATAGTTTTAAAGAAT
>JAGACY010000087.1 GCA_017613855.1 Pseudomonadota bacterium | reverse complement strand
TGTCATAGGACAGAATATCCGTATGCCTTTAAGATATATGCCTGCTTATATGAGTGATCCCGCGTTTGAGGACATCTTCACCAACATGTTTGGCAATTGGAAATATCATCTTCACGAACTGAAGGATCAGGACGCATTTTTTGAAGCATTGCGATGTTTATTTGATAGTCAGCATCCTTCTCGTGTTTACTATAATGTTTTTGAAGCCGCATTTGAATGCGTAGGCTTTTGGGATAGAATTCCTAAAAAATACAAAGATCTATTAATTACCGGATATCATCTCATGAATGAAGGAGACCGGAGCAAGGTATTTTCGAGAACGATTGAAGTCTTAGGGATTAAGAAGTGATTGGCATTCTTAAACCATTGTCATGTCTCGAAGAGACGTGACAAATGATTATGGTTCAAAGCGTCTGGGATCTCCTTCCTTAAAGCGCATGTTCGGGGCTTCTTCGTGCACGACACTGTCAAAAATATTATCTAAATTTTCTTTTTCGACAGCTTCAAAATATTCGCGAATGGCATCCTTGATTTGGTTGATGTCAGTGAGTTTGTATGCACGCTCGCGCATTTGTGAAGAATAGGCGAGCCCGCGTGTAAAGTAACCCAAAAAACACTTGATCTTGCCCATGGCACCTTTGGCAGAAAAGGGCATGCTCTGGATATCATCGATATAACTGCAAACAAAATCACAGCGCTGTCTCAGTGTTGGTTCGAAGATTTCGCGTCCTTCCCATTCTTCGGAGATTTGTCGCAAAAGCCATGGATTTCGCAGTAACCCGCGGCCGACCATGATGCCGTCTGCCCCGGATAATTCGAGTGCTTTTTGGGCATCTTGCCGGGTGAGTATATCGCCATTGACGAGCACGGGAATAGATAGTTTTTCCTTGATGGGGCGTACCATTTCCCAATGGCTTTTGCCGCGGTAGGCTTCTTCGCGGGTTCGGCCATGAACCGTAACCATCGAAGCGCCTTCTTCCTGTGCCATATAGGCAATTTCAGCAGCATTAAGGTGAGCCATACTCCATCCGAGGCGCATTTTGACGGTCATCGGGATTGTGATGGCTTTGCGAACTTTGCTGAAAATTTCCCTGCAGAGTTCCGGTTCTTTCATCAGGGCGCTGCCTGCATTGCCGGAAACGACTTTTTTGGCGGGGCATCCGAGGTTAAGATCGATGATTTGAGCACCGTGTTCCTGGCACATTTGGGCGGCAAGGGCAATGCGGTCCGGTTGTCGTCCGTAGATTTGTATGGCAGCGGGGCGTTCTTCCTGTCCGGGCAGGGCTTTGAGCCAGACTTTATCGACGTCTCTGGCGAGTCCTTCGCAATTGACAAATTCGGTAACCGTGAGGCCGCAACCACCGCATTCGCGAATTTTGCGCCTAAACAGGGCATCGGTAATGCCTTCCATAGGGGCAAGTGCTGTAGCGGGATGGATGGTAATTTGGTCAGAAAGTCGAATGCCAGTATCTGTTGAAGTAACCATGAGCGGTGCTGTGTCATTGAAAGAGGTATTCATGTAAAGGCAATTAAGCGGTGATGGCAATATCAGACCGCGTTGCCGCAAGGCTTTTTATCAGGTGAAAGCATGTGTTTCAACGCAGATTTTTATGTAAGGATAATTCGCGGTAAAAGATGTCACAACAGGTGCATATTGTTTATAAAATGATTTGATTTCACAGCTAAAAAATGCCATCAAACACAGTGGGGGGAACCATGACAAAAAACAACAGAGGCCGTAAATGTTAATCAAAACAAAGTCATTGCTTGTATTTACTTTGGTTACGAGTCTTGTGACCGGTTGTGGAAATGATGGACAGGATGGGACGAATCCAGACGATGTTCCGCAATCTCAGGATAGTGATGCAACGGGTACAGACGATGGTACTGAGACCTCGAAGCCTGACAGTGGTGATCAGGGGGATCAAGGCAGTGATGATTCATCCGATACAGATGATGGCAATGGTGAACAGGATGAAACTGATGGCCAGGAAACGCCCGAGAATCAGGAGGAACAACAGGAAGATCCACAACAAGAAGATCCTCAGGAAGAGCCGGAATCCATATCTTGTGAACATGATATTTGTGTCGTTGATTATCCGGATATTGCTGAGGGCAAGGCAGAATCACTTGGTAATACCTATTATTCGTGTGTTGAAGGCGTTTTAGGTGAAGTGAAGACATGCCCGGAAAACCAGATTTGCATGGACGGAGGGTGTGTGGATGCATTCACCGAGGGGGATGAAAAGTCATGTTTAATCTCACCGGATGATGCCTTGAGTTTGATGCATGAAAATGATTATGGCCGCTGTTCTGCAAATGGCAATTATTCCATTGTATGCCGATATGGGAAATTAACTGTCCGAAGTTGTGAACGTCCATGTGAAAATGCCGAGTATGGCTATGTGCGGTGTCCACAAACTCAAGAAGACGAAGCATTGGTCTATTACGATCGCTATACCAATAGTCGTTTTTCTCTCCACTATGCGCAGTTGTCGGATGAAGAGAAAACGATCTATCGTGCACTTTTCAGTGCAGTTCTGAATCATGAAGAAGAGTATTCCATTCAATCAATATCAAAGGATTCTTGTCAAAAAGTATTGGATGCATTTAAGGCAGATGCTTCGGACCTTGCGGGACAGAAACTGTCGTTATCTGCAAAGTCATCAGAGGAAGATCCTGCCACTTTAGAAAATTGTCAGTATAAATTAAAATACACAGAAAAAACAGAGGATCAGATTAATCAAGATAAGGCATTGCAAAAAGCTGCATTTGAGATCCTTGAGACTATGGATGTTTATTCAAGCGATGTCGAGAAGGAAATGGCAGTTCATAACTGGATGCTTACAAATATCAAGAAAGATAGCAATTCTAAAACAGTGTACGGCGCTATAGTTGAACATGCTGCAAACAACAAAGGACTTTCGGATGCTTTTCGATATTTAATGGTTAGGCTCATGATACCGACATTTGGAGTGGCAGGCGGTTCGAAATCAACGCCCTGGAACATTATTCAAATAGACGGTAATTATTATAATATCGATGTTGCTTTAGATCGCTTATCCAAATGTGATGCACTTGGATATGAAGGTGAAAGCTGCCCCAAATATACATATTTTAACCGTTCGGATGAATTTTTTAATCAGCATGATGGGG
>JAGACY010000086.1 GCA_017613855.1 Pseudomonadota bacterium | reverse complement strand
GCTGAAGTCCTTTGGTTTGGGGATTTCTTTAATGCGGAATGCGGAATGCGGAATTGAATTTCCAAGCCGAAGGGAGTTGCTATAGTCCTTTGGGTTGGGGATTTCTTTAATGCGGAATGCGGAATGCGGAATTGAATTTCCAAACCGAAGGGAGCTGCTATAGTCCTTTGGGTTGGGGATTTCTTTAATGCGGAATGCGGAATGCGGAATGCGGAATTGAATTTCCAATCCGAAGGATGATGCTGAAGTTCTTTGGGTTGATTTTTTTTATGAATATGTAATGCGTCATTCTTTAGGATAATCCTTGAGAATGACTAGATAATTACGAATTCCGAATTCCGAATTGCTAATTCAATTAAACGTCAATAAAGGTCGAAATATCACCGTCGATGCGCTGCATGATGAAATCCTTAAAGCGATCCTTGAGTCGTGCTTCAATTTGGCGGATGCGTTCCTTGCTGATATGATATTCGGCCCCAAGTTCGGCGAGTGTGATGGGATCGTCAGCCATGAGACGGCGGTTCCATAAAGCAAGTTCGCGGGGATCGGTAATGGTCTGCGAGAATTCCATCATAATCTCGTGGACTTTGGCATAAAAGTCTTCCTGCGCAACGGCTTGCTCGGGGGATGCGCTGCCATCTTTGAGCATTTCGCCGATGGTAACATTTTCATACCCGGGTGCAGTCTGATCGATGCTGAGTGCCGGCTGATCGAGATGCCTCGAAACATCGATGACATCCTGTTCCGAAACGCCGAGTTTTTCGGCAACCAGTGCCGGCGTCGGATTGGAATAACCTTCCTGCTGCAGCTGGGCGCGGGCTTTCTTGAGATTGTAGAAGAGTTTTCGGCCAGAACGCGTCGAACCAATGCGGATGGGCTGAAAATGATTCATCAGATAATTGAGGATCATGGCCCGAATCCAGTACTGGGCATACGAAGTAAATTTGACATGCCGGTAGGGATCGTAACGCTGAATTGCCTCCGAAAGACCGACATTGCCTTCCTGGATGAGTTCGAGAAGATTGGCCCATCGCCGCTTGTACTCACGGGCAATTTTGACGACGAGCCTGAGGTTGGTCAAAACGAGCAGCTGAGCCGCTTCAAGGTCATTGTTTTGTTTATAGCGGACTGCAAGTTTTTGCTGATTCTCGGCATCGAGAATGGGATGATTGCGAATATGGGACAAATACAGCGTCAAAGGGTCTGTCGTCGTATCCGACACATAATGCCTGGGTTTAAAGGCATCCCGAAGCGCAAGCATGCCATCCGCCGAATCGACATCGACATCCAATGTCTCATAATGCTTTTCCTGCTTTTGACCGTGTGACAAAATAATATTGGGATCCGGCAGCAAATCAGGATCGGTGATTTCTATATCAGGAAACTCATCCCCGCCACTTAACGCAGCCTCTGAGATATCGTCCAGAATGGCGTCATCATCCAAAACTTCCGGAATGTCTTCCTGGTCATCCTCAGCAATGGGCATGTTCTGTGGTGCTGGCGTATTTTTATCTATTTCTTTTGCTTTCTTCATGTATGAACTCCATGCGCAAAACGCAGAGAGAGAGCATAATCATAAAATGGAATTTGGGAAGAGCGATTTTTTTCAATGAATAATTAATAATGGATAATTAATAATGATGAATGAATAATGGATTATGATCCCTACGCCCCGGAGGGGCGTATCATTCGTAGCCAATAACCGGGGGTGAGCGAAGCGTCACCCACGGGGGAATGATAATGCATAATGCATAATGATGAATGCATAATGATCCATACGCCCCGGAGGGGCGGTACATTCGTAGCCAATAACCGGGGGTGAGCGAAGCGTCACCCACGGATCTGAATGCATAATGCATAATGCATAATGGTACTCCTGAGATGAGCCGTGAGTGCGTGCAGCGTCACCCGCAGATGGAAATGGGATGAACTCTGGTATGGGACAATGCCCAAAGAAAAGGCAGATCGTATGGCGCAGCCATAGATCTGCCCATGTGCGGCGTATGTTCACATAGCCGCACCATCCCAAAACGCATCCAAACAGTAAACAAACCCCACCAACTTGACATCAGCCATATTTTGCGCAATACAAGTAGATAACGATGGGGATTAAGCCTATTGTTTCGTTCACATTCGGAGTATTAACATGAATCATCATTTGCATAAAATCGTCAGTTACGGATATGCCTTTGGACTTGCAGGGCTTTTTGCCTTACTGCTGCCCATATCTGCGTATGCAGAGCGCCCGGAAATTGACTGCGGCACGCTTTCAGAAAAGGACATGCAGACCTTTTACGATTTATCAGGTAAATGTGCCGACGCAGCAGGTGAAAAAAATTACTCCGAGGCTCTGTCGATGTGCCAAAAGGCCATGAAAATGTGTACATCGGATGTGTACACGGAATACACCTTAGGCAGGGTTTACCAGCTCACCGAAGATATTGCCAATGCATGTTATCACTATGATATCCTTATGAATCGTCCGGCAGACATTCAAAAAGAGAATGCCGACATTTATAAAGAGCTCAAGAAAAACATGAAGACGCTTAAAGCCAAGTGCTCAGAGTTTGGCAAACTGGAAATCACCTGCAAAATGAAGGATGTTGAGTTGGCAATCACCGGTCTGACCAGCATGACAAACTTCAAATGCCCATTTTATGGCAATGTGCAGCCAGGCAGCTACCCCATCACAGCGGTCAAAGATGGTTTTCAGCCACGCAAAGAGACAGCGAATGTATCTGCTGAAAGTACGGCCACGATCGTCATTCCCGACCTTCAGACCATCGAATATGCAGGTTTCTTAAGGGTAAAATGTCCCAAAGGATCGTCCAAGTTTATCCTGACGCACTCGGATGGCAAAGTCGAAGAATATGTCTGTCCATGGGAAGGTGAAGTTCCTGCGGATACGTACAAGATCCGATTGGGCGGTGCCGATGCCAGTGAGGATGTGACCGTTGTCGTCGCGCAGAAAGGCCGCGAGGAATACACCATTCCCACGCCTCAAAAATCGAGCTGCAGCGCAGCCCCGAACAGCACCTCATCATCTACGGCAGGAGGCATCTTTGCCTTATTGTCTGCGCTCGGTTTAGCAGTTACACGTCGTCGCCGCGCACAGTAATCTTATGTCACTCGTCGATCTTACACCTGGAGCTCTCGTCGAAGGGCTCCAGAGACGTCTCAAAAAAAGCCTCGGGCAAAACTTCCTGCTTGACGAGAATATCACTCGTACAATCGCACGCGAAGCAGACAACCTGAGGCCTTTTCATATTTTGGAGATCGGCCCGGGTGCCGGTGCACTGACGCTGGCACTGCTCAAGCTCGGGCGTCCCCTGACAGTCATCGAAAAAGATGACCACTGTGCCAAGTATATTGCCCAGGTTTTCGGGGATATCCCCGATTTTCATGTCATTCACGGAGATGCGCTCGAAACCGCCCTCCCCGATTTTTGTTCCGATGATCAGGCACGTCCGATACTCGTCTCCAATCTGCCGTACAACGTCGCATCACAAATCTATTTCCGGTTTATCGATGCAGACCTGCCACTCGTCGGCATGGTGCTCATGTTCCAGCGTGAAGTAGCCAACAGATTTCTAGCCCAGCCCGGAACCAAACATTACAGCGCACTTTCGGCAATTTCACAGTACTACCATGAAATAGAGCACATCATGGACGTACCGCCCGAAGCCTTCAAACCCGCCCCAAAAGTAACAAGCACCGTACTGCGGTTTGTTCCCCGAAAACGGGAGCTTTCCAAACCCGAAGAAGAATGCTTCCGAAAGCTCGTCCATGCGGCCTTTGCACTGCGAAGAAAAACACTCGTCAACAGTCTTGCAGGTTTCAACGGATTCGATAAACTAGCATGGTCGGAGTGTCTGACCCAATTGGGATATGCGCCCTCCGTACGTGCGGAATCGCTTGGGTTTCGCGATTTTATCAAAATAATGAATGGCTCCGTTCCCAAGGTGTAGCTGCATATTCATCGTGACAGATGCATTGTCTGGGGACTGTAGCCGAGTATTTGTGCGGATATTGTAATCCCCGATATCCGACATGATGGAACTGGCGTGCCCCTGTGGATTCTCCTCCATTCATTCTGAGCTTTTCCCCTGGTTTTGCATAATAATTCCGAATTCCGAATTCCGAATTCCGAATTCCGAATTCCGAATTAAAAGTGAGGTACATGATGAAGAATTACGCGATCTTTTTAATGGCGGTTTTATCCCTCACAGCCTGTACCGAAGGTGCGGTCATTACAAATCATGAAACGCCCGGAGATACCAATCCTCCCACGACAGAGCCCGGTGATTCTCTGTGCACGAACGGCGATCTCAGGTGCAACGGCAATGACCTGGAAAAATGCAAATCACGCGCATGGGTCCTGTCCAAAACCTGCGAAAATGGATGCAATTCCGCAACACTTCAATGCAATTCCAACCAGGATGATCCCGTAAATCCCCCTGTCACGGCTCCCGAATGCACCTCGGGAACAGCCTTGTGCGGCGGTGGTGTTTTAAAAACTTGTATTCAGGAACATTACCAGGAAAAAAACTGTGAATTTGGCTGTGATGAGTCCGGCAGGGCATGTGCACTGCCTCCGACTTGTAACGACGGCGATATCATTTGTAATGACAATGCCATAAAGACCTGCAGCAGCAATACCTGGGAAACGACCTCACCCTGCCAGTATGGATGCAATTTGGATGAAAAAAGCTGTGCAACCGCGTGCGAAGACGGCAGCATCCAATGTTTCGGCAATGTTTTGAAACACTGCCAGGGAGAGGAATGGATTACCGAAGACTGCCCCCTCGGGTGTGCCCAGTCAGGAAACGCCTGTGCAGAATGCAACGCAGACAAATGTCAGGGTGATCAAAAAACAGCCTGTGTGGGTGGGGTCTGGGCCACATCAACCGACACCTGTCCCAATGGATGCAATGAAACAGGCACCGATTGTGCGCTTGGTTCGACCTGTGCCGAAGAACAGACGGTCTGTACCGAAAGTCAGGTTAAGATATGCAACGGAAATACCTGGAACAAAGTGAAAGATTGTCCCGATGGATGCAATGCCGAACAGAATGACTGCATGACCAAAGTCTGCGACGAGAATGCGCTCCAATGTTCGGGAAATGAGCTCCAGATCTGCACGGGCAATGCATGGACCAAATCCAAAGACTGTCCCAGCGGATGCGATCCGGAAAAGAAAGACTGCATTGCCAAGGTCTGCGACGAGAATGCACTCCAATGTTCGGGAAATACCCTCCAGATCTGCAGCAATAATGCATGGACTAAAAAACAGGAATGTCCCGACGGATGTGATGCCGCCTCCAAGAAATGCACCGAAATCAACAACAACCAGCCCACGCGCTATCTGATGAAATCGAGTACCCACAACTCGCCAATCACACCTTATGTCGTTGCCCAAATGAAGGCCATTGCTGCCAAGAATTCATCCAGAAACAATGATGTCATCATGAAGGTGGGCGATTCACACTACGATGCAGCCATCAACGGAGGCACACTCAACTATGGCTTTATGCGTTGTTTTTCCAAAACCACGACCAGTTTGCCGGTAACGCTGGATGGGCGCAATGAATTGCAGGCAGCCATTGATGAATTTCAAAAGACGAAGGATTCGTTTATCCGGGATTCCGAAGCCGCAGTGGGCGGCAAAGCGACGAACTATTCCTTTATGGGCAATCCGACGCATCTGACTGCAGAAATCACTGCCATGAATCCTCGGTTTGCCGTCTTTGGCCATGGTTCGAACGATCTCGGCAACGGCAGTTTTACCTATGATGAAGTCTCTTTTTACTATAATGGTTCCCTGACCAAAGCGCAGGGATATGCGTGGGCCATGCAGGATTATTACCGGCAGATGAACAAGGCCCTCGACCAGATGATTTCCGGCGGCATTATCCCACTCATCCAGGGTATCGCCCCCAACATGAGCACACAGTCGAAAATCAACTTCATCGGGGGCGGAGCCATCGATCAGCGCGACCAACCGCGCTATATCGTGACGGCATTTGATGCCGTTTCGAGAGGCATTGCCGAAGCCAGGCAACTCCCATGGTTCGACACGTACAATGCATTTTATAATCTACCCAACCATGGCGTCAGAACGGATGACGGTGTGCACGAAAGTTCGAGCGGATCCCCTTGCAACTTTGCAGCCGATGGTCTCCAGTATGGGGCAAATGTCCGCAATCTTGGGCTCATTCAGGCACTCTACCATTCGTGGCAGACAGTCGTCAAAGGGGCGAATGCCCCCGATGCCATCGAGGAACCCTTCACAGGAAGCGGTTCCAGCACCGATCCCTTCGTCATTACAAGCCTGCCTTACACACATTCTGCCGATACGTCCAAGAGTTCCAACAAGGCCATTACCTCCTATAGTTGCCACAATACAGGCGAAGCCGGCCCCGAGTATTATTACAAACTTGAACTCAAACAGAAGTCCAGGCTTAAAATATTTGCTGTCAGTGCCTCCGATGTCGATGTCGACATTCATGTCCTGAAAGACAGTATTGCCGGCGATAAATGTATTGCACGCTCGGATATTCTGCTCATGGGAACGTTGAATGCAGGAACTTATTACATCTCTGTGGATACTTGGAGTGGAACAGCCAGTACCTACAAAGCGGGACAGTATCTTATGGGTATCGTCGAATGCCTGAGTGATGATAAGCGGTGCGATGAAGCCATTAAGGCCTATTGATCCTGTTTAGGCTGCGGGCTTTTTGGCCTGCGGCCAAATACGCCCGCCATGCGCGCCGCTATTGTTTCACAATACGCAGCGCGTTTTTAATAGGTATCTCCCTTCAAACGATTGCAGGAGTCTCCCATGAAAAAATTCTCACTCCTTGTCTCTGCAATACTCTGCTTCTCTGCGTGTTCTGACGATGTCCTCACACCACAGCAAGGCACACCGTCCGATCCCACCAAGCCATCCGGTTGTCACGAGGGTTATCGCAGATGCAAAGACAATTTTGTGCAGACATGCGAATCCGGAGAATGGAATAACACCGATGCATGCGCATACGGCTGTGACACCCAGGAAATCACCTGCCTGCCCGATCCCGGTGGAACACCCGATCCACTGGATTCCAAATGTCAGCAGGGCGAGGAACTGTGCACCAATGGCACGATGAAGACGTGCCCAAATGGCACATGGGAGACTCAAACCTGTGAATTCGGCTGCGCACCTTCGGGGAAATCGTGTGCCGAATGCAGCTCCGACAAATGCGAAGGGGACCAAAAGACTGCTTGCACCGACGGTGCCTGGGTTTTACCGACCATAACGTGTCCGGAAGGATGCAATGATGATGGAACAGATTGCAATCAACTCACGACGGACTGCACCGAAGGCCAGTTGCTTTGCACGGAAAAACAACTCAAACAATGTACCGGCAACGCATGGTCTGTCGTCAAGGAATGTCCCGATGGCTGCAATGCTGAACAAAATGACTGCCTCACCGCAGAATGCCAAAATGGTGAATCCATCTGTACAGATGGCAATGTCAAAAATTGCATGAACAACGTCTGGAGTACCCCAGCACCATGTCCTTATGGCTGCGACGAATCCGGTAAAATATGTGCCGAACAGGATCTGAACCAGCCGACGCGCTACATCATAAAGGATTACCATTCGCCGATTACGCCATACGTTGCAGCACAGATGAAGGCAATCGCTGCCAAAGATTCATCCCAAAAAGGAAATGTCTTCATGAAGGTTGGAGATTCCCATTACGATGCCAATATCACAGACCTCGGATGGAACTATGGATTCATGACTTGTTTCTCCAACAAGACCAGTCAAAAGGTTACACTCGATAAATACTCAGAATTACAAGCCGTCATTGATGCTTTTCAAGCCGATGTCGATTCTTTCAATCGGGATTCTGATACCGCAGTCGGTGCACAAACAACGAGCTATGTCCTAAAGGAAAATCGTCTGGAAAAAGAAATTCAGGCCATTCACCCCAGGTTTGCCTTCTTTGGATTCGGCACCAATGACATGGGGAGCGGCGGCAATTACTACGCAAGCAGCACAGGCTACCCCAAAGCCATGCAAACGTATTTCAGAAATGTCAGCAAGGTTGTCGATATATTGATGGCTGCCGGTGTTATCCCTCTGATTTCCGGGGTTGCCCCGAACTATCGCAAGCCCGCAGACAAAGCGGCAGACCAGCCCCAGTTCGCAGTTCCCGCTTTTGATGCCATATCCCGCGGCATCGCCGAATCGAGGCAGCTTCCATGGTATGATACCTACAATAATTTTATGGCTCTGCCGAGCCACGGACTGCGGGACGATAATGTTCACGAGAGTGTAAATGGATCCCCATGCAACTTTACAGCAGAGGGACTTAAAAATGGCGCAAATGCCCGCAATCTGGGGTCAATCCAAATGCTGCAGACATCATGGGATATCGTGGTGAACAATAGTTCTGCACCGGATGATGTCGCAGAGCCGTTCAAGGGGACCGGCAATCCGACCGACCCATTCCTCATTACGAGCCTGCCTTACACCCACTTAGCCGATACTGCCAAAAGCAGCAATTCGCTCATAGACGTTTATACCGCTTGCAAGGATTCCCCCGAATACGGACCGGAATACTATTACAGGCTCGACCTCACTCAAAAAACGCGTGTAAAAATCTTTGTCGTGAGTTCTGAGAATGCCGATCTGGATCTGCATGTGCTCAAAGGCGGAATAACCGCAGACAAATGCTTTAGACGTGCCGATATCTTTATGCAGGGCTATCTGAATGCCGGAGAATACTACATCGTCGTTGATTCCTATGGCAAATCAGGGGCAGCCGAGCCAGGACAGTATCTCATGGGCATTGTCGAATGCGAGGCCGATGATCCCAATTGTGATGTCGAATTGAAAGCCTATTAAACACATCATTACAAGTGATTCCTGCGCCAGGAAATATGCAGCGATTGTTTTGGCAATCCACTGGGCATTTTTTTGTAATGAAATTTCATTCAATTGACGTTACATTGATTGATATGGGGTGTGACATGGGATATGTCTCATTCCAATCATTGCTTTTCTTTTGGAAAGGGGTACGGGGAAAACCTTTTCAGTAGGTACAAAAGAAAAGGTCTCCCCCGGAGAATCCTAAAAACTAAGGAGAAAATATGCGCACAATAGAATTGCAGGACATGATGCGGGGATCCGAATTTATCAACGTTAAAAGCGCCCTCGAATCTGGTGGCATTGTATGTATCCCATGTAAAACGAGTTACCGTATTATTGCCGATCTCACCAATCCCAAAGCCGTCAACGCCCTGTTATTCTCTAAACATCGCACAGCCAAAGCCCCTTCTCTCGTCTTTATTTCAAATTATTCCGCGCTTAAATCTGTAGCCTCGAATATTCCCTCCAAAGCCAAGATTCTGGCACAAAAGTTGTGGCCCGGTGAGCTTACCATCCGCTTTGATCCCAACGAAGAGACCATCCCTGCGGCGATTTTAAAGCCCCTGACCAAAGCCGGCGGGAAACTCGGTGTCCGCGTTCCCTCCGAGCCCTGGCTGCTGCGCCTGCTCAAGGAACTCGACCGTCCCCTGCTCGTCTCCAGTGCCAACCGCGAAAAGAAGAACGGTGCTTCCAGCCCCGCCATGATTCAAAAGAATTTCATGTCCCATGTGAGCATCTTCGTCAATGCCGGCGATATTCCTCAGTCTACCCCATCCACCGTCATCGATTTTGTCGATGGTGAACCCATTATCAAACGTGAAGGTGCCATCTCACAAAATCAGATTGAAACGGCATTGATCGTTTAGAGCAGTTAGCAGTTAGCAGTTAGCAGTTAGCAGTTAGGGGGTACTCAAGGTTGTTCCTAAAGAATGGTGATTATTTTAGCTTCAGAGTCGCCCTTTAGTTTTGTAAATCAATTGCTCACTGCTCACTGCTCACTGCTAATTTTGTATACCATGCACAATGAACATCAGAGTCGCCCTTTATTTTGCATCCCAATTACGCATTCCGCATTCCGCATTACGAATTAAATAATGCCATTCTCACGCTCACTCATTGCCGTATTCATTGTTTTTACACTTCTTATGGTGTCCGCCTGTGCCTCCACATCCAAACCGGGAGAGGTGCAGACAGCCGCAGGAACCGCAAAATCCACATCCGAAGTCTCACAAAAGAAAGATCCATCCCTGATTTATGGCGATCCGGAACTCAACCAGGCTTTTGAGGAATGGCAAAATGCAGGCTTTCCCAGACATGCCGACAGCGGGAAATATGACCTTTCCGGCAAAGCAAGTTGGTATGGTCCCGGCCTCAACGGCAACAAAACCGCATCCGGCGAAATCTTTGATATGTACGGCATGACCGCAGCACATAAGGAATTGCCCTTCGGTTCCATCGTACTCGTCACCAATGATGAAAACGGCAAAAGCGTCGTCGTGCGCATCAATGACCGGGGACCATTCGTTTCCGGCAGAGTCATTGATTTATCCTATGGGGCAGCCTATCTCATCGATATGGTACGTGCTGGTGTCGTCAAATCCCACGTGGATATCATCCGAATCGGGGATGGAAAGCGAAAGAAATAGAGAGCATTCAACGCCACAGCTTCTTTTGGAAGTCCTGCGCCAAGCCCCAGGCGCCAGGCGGATGTCAGCACATTGGCAAGACAGAGCCTTGTATTTTAAAGTTAAGCCAACGCTAAAGCAGTGAGAGTAAGCTCAACGTCAATTTACATAAATTCTTCAAAATAAATTGAAAAAAACAAACGCCCTGTTAATATCAATAATTTATTTAGGACAAGTGAATGATGGAAGAATGTTATGGCGTTCATCCCCCAAAGCAGTTGATTTTCATCAAGCCGCAAAAGATAAAGGTTGATGGTGCTTCACGTTATTCACAGTAGTTAAATAGAGGCAATACCGGTTCGTGCGCAATGGCATGACCAAAGGAGAGACTTATGGCTATTACAAAAGACCAGATGTCCGCAGTCAAATCGCTGTCTGATTTGCTCAAAGTCAAGCCTTCATCTCTGCTCAATAACAACGCCATGCTCGAGAAAAACAACACCAACAAGAGCGTGGGGAAATCGGCTACATCCATGATTGGCTCTGCCACTCAGAAAGCCATTTCGGCAGCCAAAGCTGCCACGATAAAGCCAAAAAAGCCAGGCACCTCAACGGGAAAAACTCCCTCCGGCGGGTCGATTGTTAAACAAGACGATCCCATCGGAACTGCAACCGTCACCTGTGGTGCGCTCAATGTCAGAAGCGGCCCAGGTGTCGACAATCCACGCATCGGTGGCCTCACCAACGGGAAAACCGTCAGTGTTTATGAGGAAAATGGCGAGTGGATTAGGATTGGTTATGGCACTGGGTATGGTTGGGTCAATGCCAAGTACACGACTTATAAGCCGAAAGAACCGGTCGTAACCCCCGAGCCAGAACCCGAGCCAGAGCCAGAACCAGAGCCCACGCCCGCGTTCGAGCAGTTTGATATCATCACAACAGAAGCCCTTAACCTGCGTGACAAACCAGGAAGCGGGACGACGCCTGCCGATGGTTCAACAGTCCTCGTCACAATGCCCGCAGGAACACGTCTGACTGTACTCGAAGAAAGAGACGGGTGGTATCGCGTCATTTTCAACGGACAGGAAGGATGGTGCTGCGCCAACTGGACCAACAAAGTCGTTCAGGTCGAAGGCGGAGGAACAGTTCCCGAAGGCGCACAGGGCATCGTTTATGACGTTCCCATCGATGGCCAGAATACCAATTACAATTGCGGTGCCGCTTCGGGTGCCATGGCACTCGCTGCACGCGGTCTCAACATCACCGAAGCACAGGTCGCCGCTCAGGCTGGTACCAATTCCAGCGATGGCACCGTCGTATGGAAACTCGCCGTTGCACTCAACCATTTTATCGGTTCGGATGTCTTCAAATATACCAACGTCAAAGGTTATTCGACTGAACAGTTTTACAATACCCTGACGAGCAGCCTCAACGCGATTTGCATGCCCATCTACCGTATCAGCACCAAGAATCATACAGGCGTGTTTGGATATGGGTCGGGTGGACATTACGTCTGCAATACCGGCGCTTACAAAACCAGCAATGGGGAAATGCGCGTTATTGTTAACGATCCTTATAGCGGTGGTTGGTCCTCGAACGGCCATAGCGGCCAAAAACTCGACATGACTGCCGCCGAATTCCATCAGTGCGGAAAAGACAAAGGCGATGCCTGGCTCATTCATGGCGGTTAGTCGTTTTAATCCGCCGTCTATGCCGCTTCGCGGCATACGACTGCGGGCGGCTGCTATCCCGGCTTACGCCGCGATACGCAGCCGCTTTTTTTGTAGAAATGTCGCCGCATTCCGCATTCCGAATTCCGCATTAAAATGGCATGGCGTATGCCTGCATAGCCATGCCACCCGGGCGTATCGGGCAAAGCCCGATAGCCCGGGAAACATCATCAATACGCAAATAGTTGACGAAATCCTCATAAATCGTCATACAATAGGCGCAGCTGGTTTTCATAGCTTTTACCCCAATGGAGAATTGCCAATGAAACTGAAACTATTACTGACCATTGCATTTGTTTTCATGTTCGTTCCGACAGCTTTTGCAAGCCATTATGATATCCTCGATATCGAAATTGTGCCTGCCGAAGTGTCACAAAAACTCGTTGCAGATAAAGTCAACAATACCGAAGAATTGTTCGCCATGCTCATGAAAAAGGCCGACCGTACTGCATTTGCCCAAAAGTACGGCATGCCCGAAGCTGATGTCGAAAAACTCGCTAAAACGCTCGAATTGATGCAAATCGTCGGTGTTGGTCCCAAAGCTGCGACGCTGCTGCAGCTCGCCGGAATTACGAGCCTGAAAGCATTGACAGAAGCTGTCCCGACGGAACTGCTCGATGTTCTGCTGCGCGTCAACCGCGAACACAATATCACCGGCGTTCAGCCCGATTTGACAGTCGTCCGCGATTGGATCGACAAATCCAAAAAAGTCGTCAATCACATGGAATAGTCGGTTTTTTGATATTCCAGCCATAATGTGATACACATCTCTCTGGCAGTGCCTTACCAAGGATGGTTTGTTAACGCATGGATGAGCGATGGCAGAGAAAACCGCACTGTATTTGAGAATGGCCCACCGAAATGCGGCACAGGGAGATGTGTGCCGTGCGGTTATCACCATTATCAATACGCTGAGAAACAACCCGCAGTTTCTGGAAACGCAACCGGAAGCGATCGATTTCCTGGCCGAGATTCTCGTGCCCGGCTATGAAGAGGAGATCCATCGACTCGCGACGCGCTATCCCTCGTTTAGTGCCAAGCTCTACAAAGCATTGGCGGCACATGGGAAAACCGAATTTGCACGCCACCTGGAAGCCAGTTTCGAAGCCTATTGCATTGAATGCATGAAAACATTCAATGCCTCCGAATCGTATTTGCAACCGCTGAATTACCAGGAAATGCCTCAGGCTGCTGCGACCGAATACTCGGGAACTGCTGCTGAATCCGGTTTTTTCAGAGCTGCTCCGAAACCAGAAAAACAAATCCAAATCTGTGACCAGGCTCAGCCCCAGGATTCGGCACCGGTAGATTTACCGAGCGAAGTCTGGATACCTTCGATCCAGGCTGAAATTGGCCATTTGGCCTACGAACGCCACGAATTTACCTCGCGCAATACGGACACCTGCCCCTCCGAAGGGATACGCCGGTTCGACCGCATACGAACGCACCACGCACAAACTCAGGCAAAAGACTATGCCGATACTGCGGCAGATCGCGTTATTCTCGACTTTGACAACAGTGTGCGTGAACCCCCGAAAGCAGCCTTATTCGATGCATCACTGACCAAATTCAAATCGTTTGCACAGGAACAGTCTGAATGGCGCGAAATGGCCAAAACCGAGGCCATGCGGCAACTCGGGCCGAAACAAACGCCCATGGAACAAGTTGCCGAAACGACCTTTGCACTGAGTGACACCCCTAGTGTAGAGCCCTATTCCGTCCGGCACCCACTGCGATTCAAATTTACACCTCAGGCCATCGTCACATGCATCTTTGCATGTCTTTTGGCAATGATTGCCTTTGTCACCTGGCAAACAGCAGAACCTGTACTCCAAAAACGCGCAATTCAAGGAGTTTCTGAATCCTGGATCAGTGCAGCAGACCAGGGAACGCCCATTTCCGAAGAAACGCTCAATGCTTCCAAAAAATTCGTCGATGAAGCATGGCTCAATGCCTATCAGCAATTCCTCGATGTCTGGAAAAGCCTCTATTACGAAGCCGAACCCACACAACTGCTCGATCCCGATTCGGAATCTTTTCTGAGTCAGTTCAGCTCTACCCATGCTGCCTATATCACGCAGGAAATACATCGGGGACATCAGGCAAGAGCTAAATTGCATTTTGACAGTGTAGAACCATCGGTATGGCGCGAGCACCCTTATTTTAAGCTATGGAGTGAGGCGCAGCTCGACGCAGCCGCCATGGACATCCGCAATGCAAGCTCCAAATATGAAATGCTTTTGCGAACGCCATTGGCCCCCTTTGCACTGACAGAGCTTGGTTTGCTGGCACTCGACAATGATCAGGCCGATATTCAGCAGCGATACAAACAGCATTTCGAATCATTCGAAACGGCCCCCAAACTCGCAGCTTGTGCTTACGAAACGCTGACCCGTTCCGAAAAGCCTCTGGACAATACACTTACCCCTAAACGCTTAAAATCCCCATACGCGGAGTATTGTGTCATCGCCAATGTCTTCATACCATCCGCACACAAGGCAAAATGGATGTCCAGGACATTGCCATGCTCGAAAATGCCCAGCCGCTTATGCGCGGTGATTATTACCGCATCGAAGCTATCATTCAGGCGGAATTGCACGAACAGCATCCCGATCGTGCCGTCGCATTCTATCGCTCATTTGAACTGCCCGAAGGACATCCACTTCGCACGCGTTTGCTCAGATCCATCCTTTCGCAATCGGAGCGCATCGCCAACTGGGGCGGACTGCATGCACTCAACGAAAAAATCCCGACAAATATCGGCTACCTGATGGCTGCACGCATTATGGATAATGCACAAGCAACAGGCATCGTCGAACCCGATGGGAATTATTCAGAATCCCTGTTTAAATTTAATTCCAAAGCGGCCTCCGCCGGCATTCAGACCATCATGGACGAAGCCCTGGCCGAAGCCGAAATGGGGCATTTCGAGCGAGCATTGAGCCTATCGAGAACCATCACAAGTGCTCATCCCGACTATAAAGAACCACTCTATTTACAGGCCATGATCTATGCGCAAATGGGCAAAGCAGAAGAAGCCGCAGCCCTGCTCGAACCAAATGCCCAAACCGGACGCGCTTCAGCCGTCGATTTCGTCATGGCCAATCTCTACCGTGCCCGCGGCGGCCTAAGATTAAGCCCGAGTGCATTGGCGCTCCAATATTTGACATTTGAAGATCCCATTCTCGAAAGTGCACGCTGCGAAATCCTGTGGCGCAAACACAACAGACAAGCCCAAACATGCCTGCAAACGCTCAGTCAAAATAAAGAAATCTCCAAATCGACATGGGTCATGTCTCATCTCGGCAGCGATGGCATGCCCCTGGGGACTGCCGCACAATGGGCCAAAGCATCCGCAGGAGCCCTGAGTTTTCCCGGATATCACCTCGCTTATGCACGAAAACTCATTCAGGAAGGTGCACTTACAGAAGCACTCAACGCCTATACCAAAGCCATTTTGAACGATCCATCGACACGTACCCCTGAAGTCATCGATGAATTGGAACACCTCTATGTGTCAAAACAACGCCGCTATGAAGGCACCAAGACGATGGAGGATATCATCCTGATTGCCGAGCAGGAACACTGGAATCCTTTGGTTTTAGGCGCACTTCACAAAGCTGCTGCACGTCTTTACCAGCCCGAAAAAGGCCATTCAACGGCCAAACAGCACCTCGTGCGCGCCATGGAACTCGTCGGCGAGCAGCCAGAAATCCTCAAATCCATGGTCGACTACTACGAAGCCAAAGAAAAACCCGAACACGCCGGCATGTGGCGCACGAAACTGCGCAAGGCCTTGAACAATTAATGCATACCCCAAAGCTCCCCACTCTCATCATCGCATCCTGTCTCACCCTTGCGGCTTGCCAATCCAAGGAGCCTCCTCAGGCCACTCCTGAACCTGCCCCCCAAGCACCGCAGACACAGGAAATTCCGGCTGTTGAACAGCCGCAGCCATCGCTTTACCCATCGGCTCCCCAACTGCCTGAGGCCCCCGATACTCTTAAAATCGCCGTGATTTCGGATATCAACGGGAGTTACGGCACCGTGGGGTATTCGCCGTCAGTCAAAGCCGCCGTGCAGGATATCATTACCAAAGGCTACGATTTTGTCGTCAGTCCCGGGGATTTGGTCGCCGGTCAAAAGCAGGGGCTCGACTACGACCGCATGTGGAAAGGCTTTCATTACGAGGTAGATGACGTCTTCTTTGACAACAATCTCGAATTCATCTTTGCACCCGGCAATCACGATGCCTCGATCTATCCGTCGCATGAAGTAGAACGCATCGCTTATGCCCGTGCTTTCGAGAATCGCCATCCCAAAGCGCCTCTCATCGAAGGCAGTCATTTCCCGTTTTATTATGGCGTCAACATTCGCAATGTCCGCGTGATTGCGCTCGATATTACACGCTCGTTGACAAAAGATGATCCCCAAATCGACTGGCTCGAATCGGTTCTGAATTCGCCCGAAAACCCACGAGCTACTTTGGTTTTAGGTCACCTGCCGCTTGCCCCCATCAATTATGCCCAGTTCTGGGAGGTCGCAGGCAGCCAGCGTCTTCTTGATATGCTGCAAAAAACGCCGAATACGATTTATATTTCGGGACATCATCATATCTTTTATTCGGGACATATCGGCGAATTGCGCACGATTGCTGCACCTGCGCTTGGGTCGGGCCCGCGCAGTCTCTTAGGTGCGCCGCCCGTCGGCGGCTACGTGCAGATTGTCTTGCCCCCCAACGGCCCGGCGCAGATCACAGCCCTTGTAGCCCCCGATTTTACGCGCATGATCGACATCCAATCTCTCCCAAAGCGTATCCTCAATACCGAGCGTGAAGATGTCGGCATGGCCGAATATATCCTCGATAAAATGGATGAATCGGGAAAAAAGGCAGATGCCGACTGGAAATAATCATACAATCCATGTGTTTTATAACTGCTGTGTTTTTTTGGCACAAATTGTGCAGAACATCTCCCTCTAAGGTTTGAACACTAGCCATTGAATCACAAACCCCATTTGAGGTATCGAGTTCATAAAGCAGTAAAACGCTCAAACCAAAGCATCTATTTGGAGCTGTTTAACCGGCGTGGATGTGCATTGTTCCGATGTCATGTCATTTCATCGCTTTGAGCTTTGAGTAGTTAACTCCCTCTTTAAGCCTCAAACTCTAAGTCTGAATTGCAAAAGATTGCGAGCGATATTTCCACACGCGTCAAACATAGCCTTTTCTTGTGAACAGGAGATTCAACGATGAAAAAGCTCAACATGATTCTGACGCTGCTTATATGTGGTGTGGTATTTTTTGCACTGGGCAGTGTAACTTTTCCCAATGCAGCATTTGCTGACGATAACGACAGTGTATCCCCCTCCACACAAAACATCGTCCATGATGACCCGCCAGAAAACAATCAAACCCCGTATTATTATGACGGAAACTCCTACTACTATGAAAACGATTATTCACTGCGGTACAGGTATATTGCCTCGATGGTTACCGGCGGCGTGCTCGTCGCGGGGGGGAGCGCCATGGGCATTGCCGCATTAACCATGGATAAAGATGATGATAAACGCATGACCCTCGGTATTGCGGGAGCAGTCGCATTAGGCGTGGGGGCTATTTGCCTCGGTATTGGCGGCTATTTCCTGCATGAATGGAAAACGAAGGATTATGCATTCAGTGTGGCACCCACATTCAATGGAGCCGTTTTCAACATGACGTTTTAAGCTTTTGGAGACGTTCCGCAGAACGTCTCTTTTCTATGCTTTTGGCGATGATCGCCAATACAGTTCGTTATTCATCTCCAGCTTCGCAGTCACAGGTGTTCCCGGAGACTTTGCCGCCTTTCTCACAAGAAAACGAGTATTCTTTTGTATACAGAACACCACGGGAATCCTTCGCACATTCGGCAACGGCACATACCGGAGCGATATAGGAGAGAAGCGTCGCATGACTCCCCTCCGAGTCTGAAGGACAGACAGGCTCTATTTGATCCTTTCCATCTATTACGACACAGACATCGGCCTCTTTATCTACGACTTGCGAGTAATCGACCTCAATCCATTTTCCGTCGGAACACTCATATGCCAGACTCGGTGTATCGGGCGACTTGCACTTAATTGCACCTTTCTCATCGCACTTTGTACCAGCCAAATCAGAACCGGAATCCGATCCTGGTTCACAAACACAAGTATTCCCGGACACTTCGCCACCATTCTCACAAACGAGTGAGTATTCTTTTGTATACAGAACACCGCGGGAATCCTTCACGCATTCGGCAACGGCACATACTGGATCGAAGTGGGGTAGAAGTGTCGCATGACTCCCCTCCGAGTCCGAAGGACAGACAGACTCTATTTGATCCTTTCCATCTATTACGACACAGACATCTGCCTCTTTATCTGCGACTTGCGAGTAATCGACCTCAATCCATTTTCCGTTGGAACACTTATATGCCAGACTCGGTGTATCGGGCGACTTGCACTTAATTGCACCTTTCTCATCGCACTTTGTACCAGCCAAATCAGACGTCTTACCCGATGAATCAGAACCGGAAGCTTTAGAATCGGAATCCGAGTCAGAACACCCCATCATGAGGCCAAAAGACAATAATAGCGAAAAAAGAGTAACCGTTCTCATAACAAGACCTTCTCTCAAAAAAGTAAAATATGTGTAGGTACTTCTTAAAACTACATAGTACCCCAGGGTGTGAGCCAGACATAGCAAGTGGGTTTGCTAGAGTCAATAAAGGTGCAATTTTTTTTCGAATTTTTTTGGGGGCTTTGTTGAACGGAAGATGCGCGCAGCATACCCCGCAGCTCTTATGGTAAAGCCGGCCGTATGCGCACGCGCATAGGCCGGCGGCAGCGCCGTATGCTGTTGGGGCAGACCAGGATGGTCGCCCCAACAGGCATAGGCGCGCCAAAATAAACCCACAACGTCACACACACAACCACACAGGATTACACAAACCCTAGGAATGGTGCGGTTTTTAGCACAAATGATGCTTGACTTTATTTCGCATCTTGAGTTTACTATGTACCGATTTGTAATTAGGCAATTGCGCACGGCGCATTGCACATTTTGAATAGGAACAGGCATTCTGAAGTGGTTTTGGAATGTCCATTTTTTTTGCTCATGTAAGGAGTGAATCATGAGTCGCGTTTACAATTTCTCAGCTGGTCCTTCAACTTTACCCGAATCCGTGCTCGAAATCTGTGCCAAAGAAATGCTCGATTGCAATGGCACCGGCCAGTCCGTCATGGAAATGAGCCATCGTTCGAATGCATACAAACCCATTATCGAAGGTGTTGAAGCCAAAGTCCGCGAACTCATGCACGTTCCCGACAATTACAAAGTCCTGTTCCTTCAGGGCGGTGCAAGCCTCCAGTTTGCAATGATTCCGCTCAACCTGAAAAAAACCGGCAAAGTTGCTTATGTTGACACGGGCGTATGGTCCAAAAAAGCCATCGAAGAAGCTCGCCGCTTTATGGATAATGTCGAAGTCGTGGCTTCGTCGCGCGATCGCGGCTGCTGCTACATTCCCGAAATTCACGAAATCAAGGGCGATTATGACTATGTTCATATCACGCTGAACAACACGATTTTCGGAACCAAATGGGGTTACATTCCCGATACCGGCGATGTGCCTCTGATCGCCGACATTTCTTCGTGCGTCCTCAGTGAACCGCTCGATGTCACCAAATTCGGCCTGCTCTATGCCGGTGCCCAGAAAAACCTCGCACCTGCCGGTGTGACCCTCGTCATCATCCGCGAAGACCTCATCCGCGAAGACCTCCCCAGCACTGTTCCTACGATGCTCCGTTATGACACCCATTCCAAGAATGGCTCGATGTTCAATACGCCTCCCTGCTATTCCATCTATGTCATGGGCCTCGTCCTCGACTGGGTCAAAGCCAACGGCGGTGCCGAAGGCATGCTCAAACGCAATACCGAAAAAGCCGAACTGCTCTACAATTACCTCGACAATTCCGACTACTATCATGCCACCGTCGACAAGGGCAGCCGTTCGCTGATGAACATCCCCTTCCTGACCAAAGAAACCGATCCCGACAAAGCCGCCGCCATCAACAAGAAATTCGTTGCCGAAGCAGCTGCTGCCGGTCTGGTCAACCTCGCCGGTCACCGTCTCGTCGGCGGTATGCGCGCCTCTATTTACAATGCCATGTCGATCGACGGCGTCAAAGCCCTCATCGCCTTCATGGATAAATTCGCAAAAGAAAACGCTTAATCAATGCGCAATTCGCAATGGCAAAATCAAAGGAATGTCTAAAGATCAATAAATTTGCATCTTTCCCATCGTCTGATGCACCCTCAATTCTTTAGACATGCCCTTTGATTGCATTAATCATTAGGCTATGTTTTACCACCGTGGATATGCCATATTCTTTAGGTTTTGGCATTTCATTGCTTAGAGCTTTGAGCTTTGAGCTTTGAGTGGATAATCCTTTCTCTAAGCTCCAAGCTCTAAGCTCCAAGCCAGAATTGCAATCTTTTGTGAACAAAATCTCCACGCTCGTTAAACAGAGCCTATTTTTTTTGGCAGGGGGCCGAGCCCCCTTCGGCGCTATTTGCTTTGCAAATACGCGCCTACCCCCGATGCGGGGCCTCTTTCCGGCCCCGCAACGCCCCGGACACGCATGCCCCGGGAGTTCCAGATTGTTGATGATCACAGGCGATTTTTTGAGGAACAGACAGAGATGAAAAAAGAAAAGTTATTCATGGTTTTGGTTTGCAGTTGGATCGTCTGTGGTGCATACGGCTGCAGTAACGACAGTGATTCGGGAAAGGGCAATTCCGATGCCTGCAACTGTACCGGGAATCAGATTTGTCAAAATGGTGTCTGTGTCGATCCGGGAACCTCTGATCAGGGGGAATGCACGGATCCGAATGGCTGCGAAAAGCCTGACCCCGAATGCACGGATCCGAATGGCTGCGAAAAGCCCGACCCCGAATGCACAGATCCGAATGGCTGTGAAAAGCCTGACCCTGAATGTACGGATCCGAATGGCTGTTCATCGGATGATCCGGGCGATACCTGTCCGGATACCTGCATCGCACCGGACTATTGTTCAGAAGGCACCTGCCAGACATGCATCCGGCCATGCGGGGCGTTATGCTGCTCGGATGAGCAGGTGTGCGATGAACTCAATCAGATATGTGTAGATCGGTGTGAAGACGGTCGGGAACCGTGCCTTGGAAGCTGCTGCGCAGACAATGAGGTTTGCGGTGAATTCGGCTGCCATGAAAAGGTGATTTGCACTTCGGCCCAGACGGAATGTTACCATCCGGAGTACACGAGCCAGATGGTTTGCTGTAATAACGAAGCGGAGGCCTGTGATACGGAAACCGGGCAGTGCGTTGAAATTTGCCGAAGCAATATCATGTGCGGGGATGTTTGCTGTGATGAGGGGATGGAATGCGATACCTTTGATAACAAATGCAAACCCGTATGTGCCGGTACGCGCTGTGGCGAGAAGCATGACATCTGCTGTGATGGAACGGCCGAGATATGCCTTTATCAGCAGTGCCTTCCCCGCGGTGCCGATTGTACAAAAGGGGATGACTGCGATTTTGATGAGTATTGTGAAACGACGACCAATACCTGTGTCAATGAATCCTATAATCCCGTATCCTGCACGGTCTTGCCTGTAGCCGGTGAATTTGAGCCGATTGTCAAATGGCACTGGCCCGAATCACTGCCCAACCACGCGCCGACGCTGTTCCCCGAATGGGTTCAGGTGATGTCCAATCCCAGTGTAATCAACCTGACCGATGACGATGGCGATGGCAAAATTGATGAGAATGATATTCCGGAAGTCATCTTTACCTCGTATGCATCTTCATGGGGTGGTGTACAGGCTTTGAGAATACTGAACGGCAAGGATGGGTCTGAGGTCGCGACCTATCCCGAAACGGTGATTAACTATCAGCGGACGAATCCTGGTATTGCCAAGATTAACCATGATGAATATCCGGAAATTGTGGTTCATGCTACGATTGACGGCAATGCCTATACCCTGATTCTGAATCTCGTGCCCAATGAAGATGGTACGGGATATGTCTTTAAGGAAGTCGGCAGGGTAAGCGGCAGCAGTACATTTACGCGCATTGCCAATATGGACGGCGGAGAATTTCCCCAGATTATTACGAGTGCCGGTATCATCGAATATACAGAAGATGCGTCGGGCATTGGCACCTATCAATGGCGCTGCAAGAAGGGATTTGGGGACGGACATGATGGCTATACGGTTGCCGATCTTGATGGTGACGGCGAAATGGAGGTCGTGGGCTCGGCCATTTATGATAAGAATTGCGAGGTCGTCAGCAATGAAACCATTGCGGGAGTCGGTACTGTTCTTGCGGATTTGGATTCGTCGGATGATCATGCGGATGGCCGTCTGGATGTGGAGCAAATCAGCTACACGTCAGGCAGTGTTCCGGGCACCGGTTCGTCAGATGATCCCAGTCCGGCCATTGGCAAAGTACATGCATTCAAAGTGTATAAACGGGATGGCAAATTCTATAGGGAACCGTTATGGATAACGGACATGCCGCAGGATTTTGCCTATGCAGAATCTCATTTTACCCAGGACTGGATGAAATATGAGGATGGTACGCCGTTTAAATGCGACCGGATTTATAATAAGACCTGGAAATATCCTGGCAATTCCAATGAGCCCGAGTACCGCGAATGGTATCGCAGATATACGTGTATGACTGGCGGAGGGCCTCTGATTGTCGCAGATTTTGATGGTGATCATCATCCGGATCTTGCTCAGGCAACCAAATGGAACTACGTGGTATACAAAGCGAATGGCGAGGTTTTGTGGGCTGATTTTAATACCCAGGATGCGAGCAGCGCTGCTACGGGGTCAAGTATATTCGATTTCGAAGGCGATGGCGTGGCAGAAGTATTATATGCCGATGAAACCAAAGTCCATATTTACAAAGGCTCAGGCAGTGGTGAAATTGACAGCCACGGCTACTGTTCTGCAGTTCATCTGATACCGCCTATTCCTCAGAGCAGCGGAACGATTATTGAGTATCCGATAGTGGTTGATGTCGATAATGATAACCAGAGTGATATTCTCGTGGTATCAAATGGTTCCATCAAGGGGGTTCGTGTCTTTTCCGATCCGGACGGACACTGGGTTCGTACACGCCGTATCTGGAACCAGTATGATTATCATGTGACCAATATCAATGAAGACGGGACAGTTCCCAAACACGAAAAACAAAACTGGAAGGTCAAGAATCTCAATAATTTCCGCCAGAATGTTCAGCCGGGGGGCTTGTTTAATGCACCGAATCTCGTGGCATCCGCGCTTTCCTCGGATCAGTCAAAATGCTCGCTCAAACCGAAATTGCTTACACTTGTTGCCATGGTCGAAAATCAGGGGTCTCTTGGGGTAAAGGCGGGGGTGTCGGTTAATTTCTATGCAGCCAACGCCAATGGTACAGGCAAAAAGGCATTTCTGGGCACGGCGACTGTGCCTACCATGCTCCTGCCCGGAGGTTCTGGTTCGGCAAAACTGGACTGGGATATGACCGGTATCATCGATGGTGAGTCAACACCTTCGAAAATACAGGTTCCTGCAGATATATACTTTGTCGTCGATGAACCAACCGCTGAAAAACTGCTGGGTGAATTTATCGAGTGCATTGAGAATGACAATACACTTGCTGATGCAAAGGTGGATGGCTGTCCTGAAGACATTAATTAACAGGTTTGTAAAATCATATATATATATTGGGAGGGACTGGAATATGAAACGAGAGAAATTACTCACCATTTTGACTTTTTGCTTATTTGCCTGTGGTGGCTGGGGCTGCAGCGATGACAGCAATATCAGTGCAGGGAAAAGTGAGGTTGAACCAGGGGCGTGCAACTGTACGGGTGATCAGATTTGTCAGGATGGCACTTGTGTTGATCCTGTTGATCCTCAAGGTCAAAAGCCGGAGGATCAGGATAAAACCTGTGAATCTACCTGCAAGGCTCCTAACTACTGTGAAGACGGTGTTTGCAAAACGCCGGATCAGCCTGAACCGCCTGGGCCCTCAGATTCGTGCGACGAGAGCTGTATAGCACCGGATTATTGTGAAGATGGAGTCTGTCAGACATGCATTAGCCCCTGTGGTGATCAGTGCTGTCTTGATGGGCAGGTGTGTGATCTGCTCAATTCAATTTGTATGGATATGTGTGAAGATGGGCGTGAACCATGTTCCGGTGTTTGTTGTGAAGAAAACCAAATCTGCGGGGATTTTGGTTGTCAGGAACAAGTCGTTTGCGAGTCGAATCAGACGGCATGTTTTCCACCAGAGTATCCGACTCAGATTGTTTGCTGCAACGATGAAACCGAAGCCTGTGACACTGAGAGCGGACAGTGTGTAGAGGTTTGCAAGAGCAACATCATTTGCGGTGGTGTTTGCTGTGATGAGGGGCTCGAGTGCGATACTTCCGACAATAAATGCAAACCACCCTGCCCAGGAACGCGGTGTGGCGAGAAGCATGATGTCTGTTGCGGTACGGATGAGCTATGTCTCTATCAGACCTGCCTGAAAAAGGGGAAAGACTGTCAGAGTTCAAACATGTGTACATTCGATGAATTCTGTGAAGAATCCACGATGACCTGTGTCAACACGGACAATGTCCCTTCAACTTGTCAGGTTAAACCCAAATTTGATAAATTTGATGCTCACTTGCAATGGCACTGGCCCGCTACACTGCCTGGCGGGAAGACAGCATTTTCTCCGGACTATAATCAGGTCATGATGACCCCCGTTGTTATTAATATGACGGATGATAATAATGATGGGAAGGTGGATGAGAACGATGTCCCGGATGTTCTTTTTACAACCTTTAAAGGAAGTGCCTACAACAATCCTGGTATCATTCGGGCGATTAGTGGTGATGATGGACATGAGATAGCAGCAACGGCAGCCATCTATCATGGTTCAGATGACTTTGGGGCAGCTGATATTGATGGTGATGGTGCAGTCGAGTTGATTGCAGCCACGGCGAGCGAAATTCATGCACTCTCGATCGTCAAGGATAAAGATTCTTCAACAGGATATGCATGGAAAGTCAAATACAGCATTGCCCATGGTAAAAGTGGTGTCCAAAGGCTGTTTGCCTCTATTGCCAATCTCGAGAATGATGGTGTTGTCGATGTTGTGACCAATCTTGGTGTACTTAACGTGGTTGGAGGCAAGTTCGTCTGGAAAGAGGGCTGCCAAAAGGCAATGGATCGAGCCACCATTGCCGATCTCGACGGCGATGGCAATATGGAGATTATCCAGTCACAGATTTGGGATCATAATTGCAATGTTTTGGATGCTGCATCGCACGGTGGATTTGTTGCGGTCGCTGATTTGATGCCTGATTCTGAAGATGCTGCAGCAACTGGTGAACTCAAGCCTGAGCTTGCACGCGTCGTGGGTGGGCAAGGTCAAGGTGCATTCCAGTTTTATAAAGTATTTAAAAAAGACGGGGCCTGGAGTCAAAAACATGTTTGGACTGGTCCCATTCCCATCAATAAGGCTCGCATTAAGAAAGATTATGGTGTCGATTGCGATGCCAATCCTGGACATAAGTACTGTCATTCGGGTGGTGGTCCGCTCGTTATTGCCGATTTTAACGGCGACAAGATCCCCGATGTCGGTGTAGCTGCCAAGTGGTATTATATTGTTTACAGCAACGACGGTACGCCGACTGGTGGGCGTGTACTCTGGGCACATTCACAGACGCGCGACTATTCGAGTGCCGTCACAGGGTCGAGCGTTTTCGATTTCGAGGGCGACGGTGTGGCTGAAGTCGTCTATTGCGATGAACTCAATCTGCGCGTCTACTCTGGGCCAGGGTCGAAATCTGATGCTGACGGAGATGGACATAACGATCCCGAGATTTTATACGATATTCCCAATCCAAGTGGTACCCTTTGGGAGTATCCGCTCATCGTCGACGTCGATAATGATGGCAGCACCGAAATTGTTGCCGTTGCCAATAACTATGCCTGGGGTGAGGTCACCGGCGTTCGTGCTTTCGAAGATCCGGGCGGCCAGTGGGTACGTACACGCCGCATTTGGAACGAACACCATTATCATGTGACCAATATCAATGAGGATGGTTCTGTTCCTGCGCATGAAGAGGTCAACTGGGAACATTCAAAACTTAACAATTATCGTCAAAATGTTCAGCCCGGTGGTCTGTTCAATGCCCCCAATCTCGTGGCATCCGGACTTGCTACGGATGATTCCAAATGTGATCCTGACAAACTGTTTATTTTGACTGCTATCGTTGAAAATAAAGGATCTCTCGGGGTAAAGGCTGGTCTGAAGGTTAATTTTTATGCCGCCAATGCCAATGGAACAGGCAAAAAAGCATTTTTAGGGCAAAAGGCACTTTCTTCAATGCTTCTGCCTGGTGCTTCTGGTTCGGTCATGCTCGAATGGGATCAGACCGGCATCATCGAAGGAGAATCGACACCTACAGAGATTAAGGTTCCTGCTGATATTTATTTCGTCGTCGATGAACCTACTGCCGAAAAATTGATGGGCGAATTCGTCGAATGCATCGAAAATGACAATACGCTTGCAGAGACGAAGGTGGATGGCTGCCCGGAAAAAATCAATTAACAGCTTTATATTGCGCATAATTTCTGATCGTGAGGTTTGATATGAAAACAGAGAAGGCCTTAACCATTTTGGCATTTTGTGGGCTGATTTGCGCTGCCTATGGCTGTACGAATGACAGCAATAGCAGATCCGGTGAAAGCGTGGTTGTCCCCGATACATGCAATTGTACGGGAGAGCAGGTTTGTCAGGATGGGGTTTGTGTCGATCCGGAAGATTCTGATGTGCAAAAGCCGGAGGATAAGGATAAAACCTGCGAATCGACCTGCAAGGCTCCTAACTACTGTGAAGATGGTGTTTGCAAAGCCCCTGAACAGCCCGATCCACCTGATCCGACAGATACCTGCGATGAAAGCTGTCTGGCTCCGGATTATTGTGAGGCAGGGGAGTGCATTACATGCACGAATCCTTGTGGAAACCAATGCTGTCAGGATGGTCAGGTGTGCGACTCGCTCAACACGATATGTGTGGATCTATGTGAAGATGGTCGTGAGCCATGCTCGGGAAGTTGTTGTGCAGAGAATGAGCTCTGTGGCTATTATGGCTGCCAGGAAATTGTCGTGTGTGAATCTAATCAGACGGAATGTCCTGATCCTGAGCACGAAGGATTGGCAGTCTGCTGTGATAATAAAAAAGAGGAATGTGACACTGCGACCGGTCAATGCATAGAGGTATGCAAGAGTGGTATTATTTGCGGTGATGATTGCTGTGATGAAGGCATGGAATGCGATACCTTTGACAACAAATGCAAAGACGCATGTGCCGGTACGCGCTGCGGTGAAAAGCATGATTTGTGTTGTCCGGCAGATGAACTGTGCCTCTATCAGACTTGTCTGAAAAAGGGCAAAGAATGTACAAGTTCGAACATGTGTACATTTGATGAATTCTGTGAAGAATCCACGATGACATGTGTCAATACAGACAATGTTCCCTCGACTTGTCAGGTCTTTCCTAAATTTGATACTTTCAAGGCATTGCAGCAGTGGCATTGGCCGGTGGATCTTCCCGGTGGTGCGCCTTCGACAGATCCCGATTATATTCGTGTCATTGTCATGCCGATGGCAGCCAATCTGACCGATGACAACGGTGACGGCAAAGTCGATGAAAATGACGTTCCCGATGTTGTGTTTGTTGCTTATTCGACCAGTGTCGGCCCCGACACTCAGGCACCGAGCGTTCTTCGTATCATCAGCGGCGATGATGCTCATGAAATTGCATCATCTGCACCAAGATACTGGACCTACCCGATAGATGCGGCCATTGGTGATGTTGATAATGATGGCTATCCCGATATTGTGGCAGGCACCGATTTGCATCGTGTCTATTACAGTACGGATTATTCGACGGGTGAAGAAGGAGAGTATCTTGAAGTACTGACCGTCATGCCAGATACCAATTCAGGTACCGGCTATTCTCTTAAAACAAAGTATTCTATTAAAATCGGCAATGGTCAGAAGTTGAATTGTCAGTCCCTTGCTGATTTGGATGCCGATGGTACGCCGGAAATTATTACCAATTATGGTGTAGCAAGTGTGGTTACTGGTGCCGATGGTACGAAATCGCTGGCGTGGCGTCAGGGATGTGAGAATAAGGGGATTGGTGTCGTTCATGCGGCTGATCTCGATCACGACGGCGTCATGGAGCTTGTTTCTTCGTCGGCTATTTACGATGATCACTGTAATATTCTTGTAAATGGCATGAGCGGTGGTCATGCAGCCATTGCCGATTTGATGCCCGACTCGGAGAATGCTTTAGAAACAGGTGAGCTCGTTCCGGAAATTGCCCTTGCCATCAACAAACTTGGGGATGGGGCTTTCGAGTTCTGGAAAGTCTTCAAGAAAGATAACGGCGACGGTACCTTCAAGTGGAGCGTGGAGAAACGTTGGACAGCTCCAATTCCCATCGATAAGAATCGGCCTCAGTATATATCCGCACAGTGTCCCGACAGTCCCAATGCAAAGCACATGTGCAATTCCGGCGGCGGCACCCCGGTTGTTGCTGATTTCAACGGCGATACAATTCCTGATGTTGGCGTAGCTGCACGCTATTATTACATTGTATACAGCAACGACGGTACTCCAAATGGCGGTAAGGTCCTGTGGGCAGACAGCAAAACTCAGGATTATTCCAGTGCCGGAACGGGATCGAGCGTTTTCGACTTCGAAGGTGATGGCAAGGCTGAAGTCATTTATGGTGACGAAACCAAGCTCCATATCTATACCGGGATGGGATCGGGGGTAGACAGCGATGGCGATGGTTATCCGGATCCTGTCCATCTCTTTGAAGTACCCAACTATAGTGCGACTGGGCTTGAATATCCGATTATCGTGGATGTCGATAATGATGGCAGTACAGAAATTGTCATTGCATCGGATCTTCAGAAAAATGTGACCATGGGGGTTCGTGCTTTTGAAGATCCAGGCGGTCAGTGGGTACGTACGCGCCGCATCTGGAACCAGCACCATTATCATGTCACCAATATCAATGAGGATGGTTCTGTACCTCAGTCAGAAGAAATCAACTGGCTGCATCCCAAACTCAACAATTATCGTCAGAATGTCCAGCCCGGTGGATTGTTTAATGCCCCGAACCTCGTGGCATCGGCACTCACTTCGAATCAGGACAAATGCTCTCTTGAGCCGAAAGTATTGACATTGATAGCTCAAATCGACAATCAGGGATCTCTGGGGGTCAAAGCAGGGGTTCCTGTGAACTTTTACGCTGACAATGTCAATGGGACCAATAAAAAAGCATTTTTAGGAACAGCAACCGTGCCGACGATGCTGCTGCCTGGTGGTTCCGGGATGGCAAAACTTGACTGGGATATGACTGGTGTCATTGAAGGAGACTCGACACCGTCCGTGATACAGCTTCCTGCGGACATCTTCTTTGTTGTCGATGAACCTACAGAAGAAAAATTACTGGGCGAATTCGTCGAATGCATCGAGAATGACAATACGCTTGCGGCTGTCAAAATTGAGGGATGCCCTGAGGATGTGAATTAATAATGCATAATTAATAATGAAAATGCAAAGCTAAGGGGAATAAGATGTTGCCCTTAGCTTCGTAAACTAATTGATAATTGATAATTGATAATTGATAATTG
>JAGACY010000085.1 GCA_017613855.1 Pseudomonadota bacterium | reverse complement strand
GGGGTATTCTCAAGTTTATTCCTAAAAAATGAAAATTTTAGCTTCAGAGTGACACTTTAGTTTTGCATTCCGATTGCTCACTGCTCACTGCTCACTGCTAATTAAGAATGCCATTCACCTTTATCTTCAGAGTCGCCCTTTAGTTTTGCATCCCAATTCCGCATTCCGCATTCCGCATTCCGCATTTGGAATGCCATTCACCTTTATCTTCAGAGTCGCCCTTTAGTTTTGCATCCCAATTACGCATTGCAATTAATCCGAAATCACGGGTTTTGGCCTGTCTGAGATAATTCCCTTTTGAATTAAAGGCTGTGCTTCTTCCCATTCGGCGCTCGAAATGCGGTTTGCCTGACGCAATGCCTGTCCCACGACGTTCATTTTGTTCAAACGTGAGCTTGACAATTTCCCCTGGGCATACTGTTTGCCAAAGATAATGGGATTAGGCAGTATTGAAGCCAAAAAGAGCGATTCTCTCAATGTAAGCTGTGAGACATTTTTTTGGAAATAGAATTGGGCCGCCCCGCGAATGCCATAGACATCCTTCGCCCAATGCGCGAGGTTCAGGTACATTTCGAAAATGCGCAATTTGGGTAGTTTCTTTTCCATCTGCCAGGTCAAAAACATTTCCTGGAATTTGCGGGATGCTGTTTTATCGTGGTTGAGAAACAGATTTTTGATGACCTGCTGGGAGATCGTAGATCCACCGCGTACAATCTTGTCGGCTTTTAAATCTGCAATTAAACTTGCTCGTATGGCGCGGATATCAAATCCGGAATGCGTAAAGAATTTGCCATCTTCCGAGGCGACAAAGGCATAAGCCGTGTGCCTTGGCAAATCGTAAAATGACGTCCATTCGGGACGGCGCGGTCCAATGGTGATTGGGACGGTTGCGGCATTGACTTTGACTTCGAACGCATCACCGGCAAGGAGATTAAAATCACTTCTTGGATCGTATTTGACTGTCTCGACCTGATCGAGATTGAACTCCGCATTGAGTGCAAGGGCATCCAAATTGCTTTCGTCATAGGCGATGCCTAATTGGAAATCGTATGGTCCGGAGAGCTGATAGCCCGTAATATTGGGGGCAAATCCATTGGGCAGTGAATCAATAAAGTCGGCGCTTTCGCCGGAACTTTTGACATTAAAATTGCATTGATAACTGTCTGTGAGTGTTTTCATGCGAGAGAGCGTTGCATGAAATGGGATTTTCCCGAACATGCCTTCGGCATCTTCGAGTTCAAACGTTTTTTCGAGCAAATCAGCCCAGGCTTTCATCTTGATAGATCCGTTGATTTCGTTCATGGGAAGCGACGAAATCATCGGTGAAAAGATTGCACCATGCTGAACGCTTGCATCCACATCAAACCATGCTCGTTTTTCATTCAATTCGATAATGGTGCTGAAATATCCTGAGATTGGAAACGAGTCAAATCTGAGTTTATCGACAAAATCTGCGGTTTGCAGAAATCTTGCGAGATCGAATTGTGAAGTGTCAAAGGTGAATGCGAGTTTTTGATCATCGAAGGCATAGCCGCCAAAGATTCTTGCCGTTGCACCACTGGGTTCACGCAGCTGAATGCCGATTCCAATGCGGTTGGCTTCCCTTTCATGCAGTATTTCGAGCTGTGTGAATTCGAATAAATAGTCACCGGACAGGAATTGCAGCGAAAAATCGTCCGAAAGATGCATGTCGATTTGCCCGTTTTCGATGACGAGCATGTTGCGTCTTTCATTTCTCGCAATACTGATGCTATGAAAATTAGCGGAATTTAAGGTAATTCCCTCATCGTCCAGATGAGAGATTTCTGCATTGGCAATATGGATGGTATCGCCGATAGCGAGTCCATCGAGCGAAAAATCGAGACATTCATCATCCTCGGTGCGAATGATACAGGCATGAATGGGGAGTCCTTTGAGCCGGATATCTTCGATCGAATTGAAGGTGATCTCGTGTTCATAGACATGAAGACTCGCGTTGAGATCATTGGGAAGTGTAGCTGTTACCTTGCAATTGTCACATCTTAAGACAGGAATGGTGTGCGTATTTTCGGAGATGCCAATTCCTGTCACGATGTTGACTTCATCTTCCTGAGCAGCGTGATTGGCGAGTGATTTTAGCCAAAGTATGTCGGGAGAATTGTCGTCGTTAAAATTGAAATGGCCTTTCATGCCGTCAATTTCGACAAGAGAAGCATCAAGATCACCAACGAACATGCCCATAAGGGCCGGGTATACGGTGACGGATTGAAATGTCAGTGGGGCAATTTCCGGACGATTGGGAATGAATTTGACATCATCGAGAATGAGTCCGGTCAATCCCATCGCATGAATGTCATTGAATTCGAAGCGGCCATCGAGTTTTTCACCGAGTTCGGCCAATTTGGGTGTGAGGCGTGCTTTGAGGTACAGACTCGTGCGGAGTCCGTAGCTAACGGCCAAAAAAACTAAGAGTATACTTAGAAATATGAGCAGTATGCGACGCCAGTACCGTTTTTTAGGCACTTGATTTGTCGATGGTGGTTGTTGCTGTTCTTCCATAATGATGCTATGCGCTTCCTTGCGCTGCGCCGAATGTGGCGCTCGCAGGTATAAAAGCGCACACTGCGTTTTTTGGCAAATATTGAGGGTTTTGCGATGCGTGTGGTAGAAAACGCCAAATCGATCGGCGACGCGTATCGCAGATAGCGTCGCCCATTGTGATGCGTATCGCAGATAGCGTCGCCCTCCCCCAAAAACAATCAATACCATGAAGAAACGCAAAACCGCTCAGTCCAAGAAAACCGAACCCGTGGAGCCTCTGATCGTTCCATCGAGTATTACTGCATATACGCTCGAAAAGACGATCGGCAGCGGCAGCCAGGGAGAGATCTTTTTAGCACGTCGCAATTCCGATGGTATCGAAGTTGCCATCAAACGCCTGAACATCGAATCGGTCAAAACCTGGAAGAATTACGAGCTCTTTCAACGAGAAGCAAACGTTCTCAAGTCACTTCATATCCAGGGAATTGCCAGGTTTTATGATGCTTTTGATGATCTCGAGGCCAATCCGCCATGCGCCTATATTGTGCAGGAATATATTCATGGTGAGACACTGGCAAGTCTGCTCAAGGCTGGGCATCGGTTCGCCATCGACAGGGTCTATGATATTATTATTCAGCTCTTGAAGATTCTGCAGCAACTGCACGGGCATACGCCGTCCATTATTCACCGGGATATCAAACCGTCGAATATCATTTTGCAGCCGCTCGATGGCGATAATTTTAAGGTTTACCTCATCGATTTTGGGGCCGTTGCGAATCCACAGCTGCAGAGCGGCGGATCGACCGTTGCGGGGACCATTGGCTTTATGCCGCCCGAACAACTGATGGGCAAGCCCGTCCCACAAAGCGATATTTATGCGCTTGCGGCCGTGGCCGTGAACCTGATTACCGGCAAATCGCCGGTAGATATGCCTGTCAGGGATTTTCATCTGATTTTTGAGCCAGATATGCAGTTTATGCCCGTGCCCGTCGTCGATATATTACGGCGCATGCTCGAGCCGGATATCGAAAGACGGCTCTGGAATCCGGAGTTATTAATCGATGTTTTTACGAATTTCAGAAAGGGCTGTTACGATAATAACAATGCGCTGCAAAGTGATATGTCTGACTCTGATTTTGAGCAACGGCTAAAAGAAGTGGATTCATATTCACAGCCGGGCAATGTCGAACTTTGGCAGCGGCTGCCCGAAAAGAGAGAACTGTATTACCCGAATTGCTATGCAGAATCCTTACAACCCAAAGAAATAAAAGAACCGCTCTGCTTTGGGACTTTGAGTAATGTTTACAAACGATATTACGATATAAAGATGAGGGATTTGGATGAAAAATATAAATTGCATACAAAAGAAGAAAATGTAATTGGTCCCGGCGATATACTCCAGGGAGTATTCATGTTCTTTTTGGCCATTTTGTTAATTTGGGGTGGTATATCTCTGATATGGGTGAATGAGCACCTTGCTATGGTTCTAATTCTTCCTGAAATTATTTTGATGATGGTTTTACCTTTATATTTTGTATCTTTTGTAAAAAAAAGGAAGGCAAGGCGTGCGACTTTAGGAAGTGATATCCAATTTAAAAAAACGATAGATGTAGAATCCGTTCGCAATTATTTTTTTGAAACACTTGCAAAAGGGCGCAAAACCATTGCGACGATCGTCAGCATCCAATATGTGAATGCTCCGAAACATGTGTGCGAGCAAAATATCCAAACGAAGCAATATGCTGTTCATCAAAGACCGGCCTTTAAGGTCGAGTACAAGTTTAACCCTCCGGATGACAGCGATCCCAACGATCTGGTACATTCCATCATCGTTCGCGAGGCCCCGGAAAACTTCCTGAAAGTAGGTGATCCCCTGCCGATTTTGTATCGCATACACAGAGAGGGAATGAATGAGTATGTCAATAGCATTCCATTCCCCATTTTGCTTGCAGATGTTGAACAACTCAGCGATGTTCTGGGACAAAGCATGAGATGCATGGAGCAAATGAACAACAATAATGGGGGAATTCTCTATCAAAAGGATTATTCTGACAACACACCGCAAAAGCCCAAAATCAAAATGAACATCACCTCCGGAAATGGAGAAGATGGGGATTTGATTACCTATACGTTTGAGTAGAAAGAGCCTGGATCCAGGCCCTAAGCCAGAAAAATAGCGTTTTAAGAGAAAGCATCAACCGTTATGGAATGGCCGTTCCTTTCAGACTCAGTATAAAACTGTCGTCTTTTATATATGCTTTGAGATGGTAATTTTGCGATGTATTGAACTTTCCCTGAGGCTTTTTTCTTTCGAGAATCTGTTTTGCCAGTTCCTGCTGGATTGTAATATCCATAAAGGTATCTGTACTTTTCTTTAAATTAAATTTCATCTTATCGATAGAAAATAAATTCGTTCCGAAAATGAAATTTTTGCCATTTTGTTTTCTTTGTATATAGTTCTTATTTTCAGTATCTATTTTCCTATTAGCACGCTCAGTTTCATTTATCAGATCACTAAAAATAAACTCAGTCAACCAGGGAGATGCTGTAATATATGTCAATAATTGCAGATTGTGCAGGCAATCATTAAAATCGGTAATGGTAGCAGAACCTGAAATGGATACTGAATCCTTGATTATATCAGACAATTCATCATTATTTTTATCCTTTTGCATCCATGAATGAATATCATAGATATCATCGAGCATTCTTCGCATCTGAGAACATTTCCAGCTGCGTTCTGTGATCGATTTTAATTGAGCCTTTATCTGTTTTACAGCATTTTCAAGATTGATAGCAATATAGCCATGAATATGATCTTGTCGTTCTTCCCATTCGGCGTGTTCGGTGAATAGTGCGTTTAAGTTATTTAGCATTTCCGGTGACACGTGCGTACTGAGATTCAGGTTGAAGGCCCCATCATCCGAAACCGTCCAGTCCAAAGTGGAGTATGATATATCATGGAATACTGACTTCCCTTCTTCTATACAAACATCATCGCTGATGCTAGATCTTTCAATTCTTTTGAGCCATTCCTGAGGGGTAAGCCACTTTTTCCCCAGTCGGTCGGCAACACACTTCCCGGACAGTAAACAACGAGAACATTCCTGGAGCCATACACAGTTTTCTGATTCATAACATTGTTCACAATCTACGTCTTCAGCTTCCTGGCACGTACAATCCGGCTCTTTGGTACAATGTAATGGAGCCTCCTTGGCGCATAGTTCCTTGTAGCCATCGTAATAGAAAAAATCCGGCCTCATCACAAAGCTAAACTCTGATGGGGAAAAAATCGATTCTGCCTGGCTAATGGTTTTTATTTTTTCTTTATCTTCCCCTTTACTGAGAGCATATAAGAACTCAAAATCTCTTTGTTCAGCAAAATAGGGATGTTTAAATATTACTTGAATCAGTCGGGCGTAGTCCACGCGAGCTGCGAGGACGCTGTTTTTTTCTGTCCAGTTCATTGCGAGTGGCTTCTTTGCCGCTTCGAGAACATGCTCAGGTAAGCTTTGTCCTTCATCAAATACAACGAATGAAAGGATGTTTCCCGCAAGATGCAGCGCATGAACGACCGGCTTTGGTCTGCCATCCATCACAAAGCGGTACACATGCCAGTCATGTGTTTCCGAGACTTCTGTTACGAGTGCGTCTTTGCACTCATCCATAAAACACCATGAGGGATTTTTCCATACGTTTTCGTTTTTACCAGTATTTCGAATCCAGCGGTCTGCGCGTTCCAAAGCCTTTTCCGGATCGGTCACAGTGACATGAATCACGCCGTAGCCGTCGTGGACGTACAAAACGGCATCCAGTTTTCCTTGTGGGTCGAGGCCCCATTCTGATGCTTTGCCTTTATAATCAGCGAGCAATTCTTCGGGCACAATGTATTGATCGTGAATACCAGAAATGATTTCTTTTCCAAAAAACGTAAGATTGTCATTCAATCCTTTGTTTGTGATGTCCTGCGCGCGCTGTGTGGCAATGACGACCGCTGCATCGTCCGGTATAAGTTTGAGCAGTGGATTTTCCGTGCCCGCCTGCCAATCCGTGCCCTGAGTGTTCTGCGGTACAATCTGAGGGGCTGTTTGTGTTTCAACTGGATTTTGGGCTTCTGTCTGAGGTTCTGCTATGGCCTGAGTGTCTGTTTGCGTTTCTGCTTGCGGAATTTGGACGTCTGTCTTCGGTACAGCCAGGCTCTGAGTGACGTTCGTTTGATTTTTTGATTTTGAGCAGCCGACTGCAAGTGCAAGAACAAGCATACTTGTCGCGAGATAGCGTGCTTTCATTTTATACTCCGCTGGCATTTGGTGAATAATTCTTGAGATAATTGATGTACTCAAGTTTTGTACGCCTCATATAATCACCAATTCTATTTACTGTCAATGTGAGGGCCGTTTTGGCTGTGTATGAGGGATTAGGGTTTTGGTTGTCTTGCAGTTTTTTCTCAAAAATATAAAATCTCAGGCGTGAAATATGCCTGGTTATTATCAAAACCAAGGGCTTTCACTGAAGAACGTAAACCCATAGAAAAAACATGGCGAGCGTAGGGGCGCCCCCGTGTGGTCGCCCCAGCGAGCGTAAACCCATAGAAAAAACATGGCGAGCCGTAGAGACGTGCGGCACGCATGTCTCAAGGCGAGCGGCGAAGGCGTATCGGCAACGCCGATAGCCTCGCCACAAAAACAGACCATCGAGAATGATCATCCCGTAGGCAAATTGCATAGCGAGTAAGGGCGACCTCATGTGGTCGCCCCAAAGCATGCATACAACACGGGAAAATAACATAGCGAGTGAGGGCGACCCCATGTGGTCGCCCTAGCGAGCGTAACCTCATGAATCCATAGGACACACCGAATGAAATTCAAGATGCACAGCGATTACGCGCCTTGCGGCGACCAGCCCGAAGCCATCGACAAACTCGTCCAGGGGCTTAACGATGGCCAGCGTGCGCAGACTTTGCTCGGGATTACGGGCAGCGGCAAGACGTTTACGATTGCTTCGGTCATCGAACGCGTACAGCGGCCGACGCTCATTCTGGCGCCGAATAAGACGCTTGCCGGGCAGCTGTTTACCGAGTTTAAGGCGTTGTTCCCTGAGAATGCCGTCGAATATTTTATTAGTTACTATGATTATTATCAGCCCGAGGCTTATATTCCGGCGTCGGGGCTGTTTATCGAAAAAGACGCGCGAATCAACGACGATATCGAGCGCATGCGCCTGGCGGCGACGCACAGCCTGCTGACGCGAAACGACGTGATTATTGTGGCCAGCGTGTCGTGTATCTACGGTCTGGGCACGGCCGAGGCGTACATGTCGATGAAGGCGTACATCGAAGTCGGCGAAATCATTGGGCGCGACGACTATCTGCGCAAACTCACGCGCATTCAGTACGAGCGCAATCAGTACGATTTGGAGCGCGCGACGTTCCGAGTGCGCGGCGATACCGTCGAGGTTTTTCCGGCTTATGAGAGCGATGTCGCGTTCAGGATTTGCTTTTTTGGCGACGAAGTCGAGTCGATTTACGAGATCGACCCGCTGCGCGGTGCGATTATTAAAGAAGTCGATAAACTCACGGTTTTCCCGGCGTCTCATTATGTCGTGACCGACAGCATGCGCCAAAAGGCGCTCATGTCGATTAAGGCCGAACTCAATGAGGTGATTGAGAAATTCCGCAGCGAACACAAGCTCGTCGAGTGCCAGCGCATCGAGGAACGCACAAACGAGGATATCGCCAATATCGCCGCCGTTGGTTATTGCCAGGGCATCGAGAATTATTCGCGCCACTTGACCGGGCGCGCCCCGGGTGAACCGCCGCCTTGCCTGGTCAGCTATTTCCCCGAGAATTTCCTTGTCGTTATTGACGAAAGCCATGTCAGCGTACCGCAGTTCCGTGCCATGTACCGCGGCGACCAATCGCGCAAGCAGACGCTCGTGCAATATGGTTTTCGTCTGCCGTCGGCGCTCGACAACCGGCCGCTCAATTTCGACGAGTTTCAGGCGCTCATCCAGCAGGAGAACAACGTTTCCGCAACGCCCCGTGACTACGAAATCGAGCAGTCCGAAGCTGAAGACATCGAGCAGGTCAT
>JAGACY010000084.1 GCA_017613855.1 Pseudomonadota bacterium | reverse complement strand
TTTCTCAAGTCTGTCTATCTCAGTATTAAAGCATCCGAACCTGTCATCTGGATAGAAACGCCCGACGATGATTGGATTATCGAAGCCATTAAACGGGAATTGGCCAGCGCAAAATTGCCTTGTGAAGTCGGAGAAAATCCCGATTTTACCACCCTCGAAAAAGTCTCCTCGCGCACCATCTTCTTGTGGATCAATGCCAATGCACAGGATTTTGCGACGCATGAACGTTCATTGATACGCATTGCCCGACGCATGCGTTCCCTGCTCACCATCGTCATCTTTGCGCATCCTTCCGTGGTAAAACCCCAATCACTTGCCGATTTTCCTGCTTTCATCGCACCATTGCCCTCCTTTGATGCAAGAAAATCTCTGATTTCTATTACAATTGGCTCATATGCCAACCAACCGGGAAGACTCGATCAACTGGCCTTTGCATCGGCAGGCCTTACCCGCGCACAGATTTACCGAATTCATTCCAAAACACTCGTCGAAGCCCGCGAAAATCCTACCTTCGACGACTGGCAGCGCCGCGTCATTGATGAAAAAAAACGCATACTCGCTGCGGATCTTTCGCTCGAAGTCATCGATGATCCCGCATCCCTGCAGGATGTCGGTGGCGTCGATGAACTCAAACTCTGGCTCAAACAGCGTGCTGCCGTTTTTGGCCAGGATGCACGCGATTTCGGACTCATGCCCCCACGTGGTTTGCTCCTCGTCGGCATCCAGGGCTGCGGCAAATCACTCATCGCCAAAGCCATCGCAAATGCTTGGAAATTTCCACTCCTGCGCCTCGATATGAGCGCGATCTTCGCCGAAAATCAGAACTCTCCCGATGCCGTACTGCAGCGCGCACTTTCGGTTGCCGATGCCATGGCACCGGCTGTCATCTGGTGCGACGAAATTGAAAAATCCTTTGCCGAAGGCGCCGATCCGACCACGCGCCGGCTGCTCGGACATATCCTCAACTGGCTGCAGGAACGCCGCGCAAATTCGTTTTTCGTGGCGACTGCCAACGATGTGCGCGAACTGCCCTCCGAACTTATCCGCAAAGGCCGTTTCGACGAACTCTTCTTTGTCGATCTCCCAGACATCCAGGCGCGTGAAGATATTTTTGCCATCCATCTGCGCAAACGACACCGCGATCCTTCACACTTCGATTGTCAAAAACTCGCCATCGAATCCGAAAATTTCTCCGGTGCCGAAATCGAGCAAGCCATCATTGCAGCTCTCTTTTCCGCTTTCGACAAACATCGCGAACTCACTCAGGATGATATACTCGACGCCATTCAGGATATCGTGCCATTATATAAACAACGCGAAGATGATATCAAAAGGCTGCGCGAATGGGCTTCCGAAAGAACGCGTTCTGCCGCCAATAATGCGCGTCTGCTCTCCTATTTCTCATAAATATATATTTTGGGGCGACTGCTATGGCCGCTTTGCGTCCATACACATTCGCTATGCGCCTATGCTTTGCATACGGCGTTTTTGGCCGGCTATTGCATACGCCGGCCTTTTATCATAAACGCCGCTCACTTTGCATCTCTCTTCCCAAATATTTATGCGGCGTATCCCGCAGGGATAGCCGCATAGCGAGCCGTATGGGCCACAAGCCCATAGGCGAGTTATATTAAATCTATACACTTGATTAATATGTTCGATCGCGAAAAAAAATGCACTTCAAATGTAACAATGCTCTTTTCATTGGCATTATTAAGATGAAGGAATGGTCCTTCTCTTTTTGAGGTGCAGTATGTATCCATCCGGATTTATTTAACACATAATTTCCCAACATAATATGCGGTTAGCCTAGGGAGGCTACAGCAATTATTTCCCGGACGCGGGCGTAGTTACTGGAGAACCGTATATGCCAGGTACATCGGATGCTTATTTTTACGACGGTTTTAGTCGGAAAGGCACTGGTGTGCCAAGACCGAGCGTTTTTAGGGTCCGGGCGTCGGTCGGCGGGCGGGAATGGGGGAGAGGAAACCCTTTGGTTTCCTATAACTATGTGGTTGTGTGTGGTTTTACGTAAGTTAATGTAGGTTTTGTTTGTATATGATATATTAATAGAAACGAGGATATACTTGAGTCAATGATATAAATTGCGAATTGCGAATTGCGAATTGCGAATTGCGAATTGCGAATTGCGAATTGCGAATTGCGAATTGCGAATTGCGAATTGCGAATTCAATAACATTTCCGCATTCCGCATTCCGCATTAAGAACGAAATTCTCCCTAAACTTCAGACATTTCCTGTAGTTTTTTGCAAATTCAATTACGCATTACGCATTGCACATTGCGAATTACAAATCATTCCCTAATCACATGCCCCATCTCTCGGTATTCATGCAAACCGGCACTCCAAAGGATTTCGGTATTGAGAGGAATTTTTTGCGAAGCAGCTTCAATACAAGCGCGGAAAACTGCATTTTTTATATGTCCGCCGCTCATCTCGAAGCTTTCCCCCAATCGCATATAATCGATCGATTCCGAAGGTGCCTGTTTGGGAATCAGGCACTGCCAGAGATTGGCACGTTCCTGTTCATTCGGCATCGGGAACTCAAGTTTAAACTGGATGCGGCGTGCAAGCGCTTCGTCCAGCGAAGACGCCAGATTCGTCGTCAAGATGCTGATGCCGTTGTACGATTCGAGCCGCTGAAGCAGATAGTTGACTTCGAGATTGGCATAACGATCATTTGAAGATTTGACGCTGGTTCGTTTTGCAAACAGAGAATCTGCCTCATCGAACAGCAAAATCGCCTGACTCTACTATACATGATCGAATATTTTGGCGAGTCGTTTTTCGGTTTCACCAATATACTTATCGACGACGCGCGAAATGTCGACCACATAGAGGGCACGGCGCAATTCATGCGCAAGTACGCCGGCAGTCAATGTTTTGCCCGTTCCCGGAGGCCCCGAAAAAAGCACGCTCAGACTGCTTCCGGTATGCATGCGCGCGAATCCCCAATCCTGGCGAATGAGCTCCGAATATCGGGCATAATTCAGGATCTCATGGATCATTTCACGGGAATCGGCATTCAACACAATATCATTTAACCCAAGCGGTGTCGGCTTGAGTTCTGCCAATCCCTCCAGTTCGCGTCCCCGGGTCAGGCGAAGCGTCTCACTCAGGGATTCGCCGGTGACATGCTTGTTTCCAAGCCGCGCTATGGTGGCATCGATCACACGAACGATTTCGCCGGGCGTCAGACAATAGCTCGAAGAGACATATTGTACCGCTTCTTCCAACTGTGATTCAGGGAGCTTGCCGTTCAATGCAGCACGCCAGAATTCGGGTTGTTCCGAACGCCTCGGGTCCGGACAAAAGATTTCGGTATGATCTCCCAGCAGATTCCGAATCCAGGCTGCGGGCGTTCGGCCAATCACGCAAATGGCCCCGGGATGTCTTTGGCTCATCTGTAAAATACGGGGAGCCACCTGCACCAACAACTGCTGAATTTCTGTGCTCAGACTTTGGCTGCAGTCAAATATCATCGTGGCTTTTTTTAGCCGTGCCTCGCGGAACCACAGCCCGGCAGCCATTCCCAGATGTGCTTCGGTTTCGTTCGAAGTCAACGCCGACAAATCGACTTCGAGCACATTCTGCCCGGCAAGGGCTGCACATTCCCGAATGTAGGCGCGCCTTCCCCAGCCATCTGCACCATAAAGCCCAAATCGGGCATGCATCCTGCGGAACTGCTTATGAACTGCCTTTTTAAAGGACTCGGGCAAAATGAGATCTGCCTGGGATTTGTCTTCCGGGCACCAAAGGCTTGCATATTCGATGTTGACCTCCGAAACATCGCCCATCAAAAAAGCAGAAATCCGATTGGGCACACTCACAGGGGCCTGCAAGATCGGCGTCCGAACGCCCCACTCCGTTCGTTGACCAACTTCAACAAGCGCAAACATACACAACGGTTGTTCCGGTTCGAGCAAATGCAGTATTTTAGCGCGATCATCGGCTTCATCTGAGATCAAATCCGCATAAAACCAGGCTGGAAAAATCGTCGTATCCAGTCCCGTTGCAAACCGATACAGCCGGGCAATATCAATATTTAATTGTCCTGCAGCAACCGCGCACAACAAAAGGAGTTCCTGTTCGCTCAGCTGAAACTGTGCCTGTATCGTTTCGGGTGGCATGCGTTCGGCATGCTCTAGCGCATAGGTGGCCTCAATGCGACGTTCTATCAATGCCCTAAAACCTTCCAATTGATCATTGATATCGCCAATTGCCGGAAATCCGCATCCCGTCAGCCAGGCGTCCCCGGCAGTTTCTGCAGCAACCCCGGCAATATGAAGCACTTCACGGGCACTGGTGCGCGCCGGATCCTGATTGCCCCTGTCATTGAGCAATCTGGCACTGTAACGGCGGATGTAACGTAAAATCAGCCCCTTCACTAAATTGCATACATCCGAAAACCGCTGCTGAATCGATTCATAGACGTAATATGCATCATCGCGAACAATTTCCGAAGTCTGCATTTCTTTTTCTTCCGACATGCCTTCACCCAACGCCTTTGTCATTAAAATCGCCGTTGCTTTACAAGTTCAGCCATCCAATTCAGCCATCAAACTTCGACAGGATTAGAGTTAAAAGAAATCTCACTTTTCGTCATCGTAAAAATACATCTTGTATAAGTCTGCATCATGCCGTCATATCTCATAAAATAAACGAGTTCAGCCTGTTCTTTACGATGCTTCAATACAGGACTCGCCACAGGTTTGGGATATCGTACGCCATCCGATGGTTTTTCGAGGCATTGAGTATGACCAAATGCGATAACAGATACCGACGCGGCAAATTGGCAGATAAACGCCTCTTTATCATCCGAACTGCCGAATCCTTTGTCAAATATGGCCATCTGAGCCTCAAAAAAAGGCCTGGCAGCCTCCCAGTTACCTTGTTCCATGACGATTTCATGCGCCATATCGACCAGCCAGGCACTTGCCGCCGACGAAGGCGCATCCAAAGCGACATCCTTTGGATTGGATGCTTCCGGCTTGATGATGACGACAACCCACGAACCGAAATACGAAGACCAGACATCCAGTTCACCGCGAATCCCCGTCTTCTGTTCGACCAATGCTTTCGCATGTTCGAACTTTTCCCGGATATCATCTTTCTTTTTATCGCGGTACAACGTTCGCCATCTCGTTGCAGGCATCAAAGGTTTGGGTGTTTCGGCAGATTCCGGCGTGTTGTCCGAGGGTTGGGCCGGTTTTTCAGCGCCCGAAACACCGGGAGTCTCCGCTGCTGTATCAAAAGACTCATTGCAGCCACACAAAAACAGTGCAGCCATCATCCCCATCCATAAAGCAGCTTTTATCATGACTCGTTTTATTATGTCTGGCGCACCCTATCGCCCTTCGGGACGATACGGGATGCGCATCGGCGCTATTCGCAAGCGAATACGCGCCGATATCATTTCTTTGGAATTTATTTACCGCCGCCCCCAGGTGTATTCTCCTGTTTGGGCGTCACATTCGTGGCATCCTTATCCTCTGTGGCTTCCATCTTATCCAGTCCCTTGCTCTCGAACCAGCTTTTCAACGGCTCGGGCGTATGGGAACCCTTCGGTTCGGCCACATGATAAGAACCATACAATTCGGCAAATTCTTCCATCGGCGCTCTAAACTGATAACGGCTGATTTTGCCGCGTTTCCAGGCTTCATTTTTAAATGAGAACCAGCAATCCTGCCAGCTGTAGGCTTCGTGAATCTGGCGGTTCATACCCGAAAACAGCTCACCCGAATACCACGGGCTGTTATCGGCAAACCCGCGAACGACATGGTTAATTGCATTGGATTTTTTCAATGCCTTGACCAGTGAAGCCGAGGTTCTCCCACCTGATTTCGGATTAAAGATCCTATCCAGTAAACTTCTCGAAGATGCATTTTCGGGTTCTTCATATTCATCTTCGACGACTTTTTCCAGGATCGCATCACGTTTTGCATTATTCACTGCACGCTGGGTAATCATTTCTGCACCAGCCTTGCGGGCAACGGTCTTTTCTTTATCTGAGAAATTAGATGGATAGGGGTTATTAAAGGATGCGACAATGGCGTCAAAAAGATTCTCTGGCGACGATTTCGGATGTTTTTCCCAACCGGATATAGCCATAAAATCAGGCGTTTCCGAAAGATCACCCCTGCTTCTGTCGACACAGTGCCCAAATTCATGCGCAATTGTCATATCGAGCATGACCAGACCATTGCGCGTGTCTGACTTCTTCTCGGTATGGCCGCCATTTTCCTTGGCATTCGGGTTATTATTATTGTAATTGACATAATAAATGCCCAAATCCATATAGGCAGCACCCGATACCGACGACTGATTGGTTTTTAATGTAAATACCGCTTTGATGACGTCAAGATCTTGTTGAGGCAGACGCAGATAGGTCGAATACACATGCATGACACCATTCAGCGTCCAGGCCTGTTCGGGGGTCCCATCGCTTTGAAACCATTGCTTTACCATATTCACGGTAGAAATATCGTTGGGATCCGATACCGCCGCACTCCCGATGGGAACGCCAAATCGAGAATCTACCATACTAATCAGCAAATTCACATCCGTGACATAGCTGTAAAGCAAATCCAGGGCGGCATCTTTGTTGGCCTTATCCAAAGTCATGATCTTCGTGATAATATCTTTAGTAGCCAACTTCTTAAGGTCTGCTGCCGTAGCCCCTGAAAGGGCATCCACAACAGCCGCACCGTCCGATTTGGACAAGGCCTCCTCTACGGCCTCCTGCGTGGTCTTATTCTGAGTTTCCTCAGTGGTTTCTGCCTGAGCCGGCATATCCGCAGAGGTACCTCCCGCCTTTTTAGGCTCAGATGCAGCTTTTGACTGACTTTCCTTTTTTTTATCTTCTGTTGCTTTCGGCATAATCCACTCCTTATCAAAAACACTCCTATTTATATTTATAACCTAATCACACTCAAAGATCTAATTAATTCAGTCGATTTTATTGCATCCGGCGACGACGCAGTACTGCACCAATCCCGGTCAGTAAAAACACAATCATGGGAATCGCCGGAGGATTGCGATGTCCTGTCGAACATGAACTGCTCGAAGCTATCATCGTATCAGCCTGGGAAGATCCACCAGGGATATTATCGCCAGGATCTGAAGGTGTATTCTCTCCTCCCGATGGCGGTTCTGTTTCACCGGGAGGATTATCGCCAGGTGACACATCTTCACATTGATTATTCAAACAAGACTGCTTATCACCACAGGATTGGGCATCGCCCCAATACCCCTTCGTATCACAGGTACGAATCTTATCACCGACACATTCGGATTGTCCCGGCGTGCATTCCTGCGGTTTGACACATGCTCCGTTCGCACAAATCAAGCCCTGCTCCGCACAGGCATACGCTTCATACCAGTCAGAACCATTGCATGTGTACAGCGAATTTCCAACACATTTATAGTCTCCCTGACTGCAGCCGGATTCCGCCAAACACACGCCACTGGCACCACAAACTTCTCCAGCCTGGCACGCAGTCGATACTAATTTTTTATCCAGACAAACAGATTCGATGCCATTTTCACATTTTGGCTTATCTGCCGAAAGACATTCGACGCATTGACCATTTTCACAAGCCTGTGGACAAACTTCGAAAGCAACTTTATCAGAGACGCACGTTTTCAGTGTCTGACCATCGCATACCGGTACAAAACTCGCATCACACGGAATATCTTTATGGCATGCACCTTCAGCACAGATTTCATCCGATGCGCAGGATGTCGTCACCAGCTCATTCGCAATACAAGAGACGACATCATTGCCATTGCATTCGGTCTTGCCATTCTCCTCGCACTGCTTTGTAAATATACATCCCTCCCTGGGGATATATTGTGCAGCCCTTGCAAGGATGGATGCAAATTCGACACGGTTCATAGCATCATCCGGATGATACTGCCCGTCCGTACCTTGAACGATACAATTGCGAACGAGTGCTTCGATATAAGGAAATCCCCAATGTTCTTTGGCCACATCGGTAAAAGTTGCATTCTGCGCCAATTGATAGGATTCGATATTCGAAATATATCCGGCTGCAATCATTGCCGCAGCTTCGGCCCTTGTCACAATATCATTCGGTCTGAAGGCATCAGCTTTACTGACAATGCCTTTCTGAAGCAAAGCCTCAATATATCCGGCTGCCTCCTCGCCCACAGATTCAGCGGTCACATCGCCAAAAGAAGGCGATGCCGGCGTCACCTTTTCGAGTCCCAGACTTCTTGCCACAAAGATAGCTGCCGCCTTGCGCTGCATGCCACAATTGGGGCAAAACATCTTATGGTTCGGATCGCTGCCACATCCCTCAGTGACATTATGGTTGAACAATGACTCTGCAGCTGCAAGCCCCCAATGATCCGATGCCATATCGAAAATCATTGACCCGGGATTATCCACATCAGCTACCTTGCAGACGTAATCCGGCTTCGGAAGAATCTTGAAACCCATATTCAAAGCCACTTTACGGCCCGTATTCGTACCATACATTTTATTATGCGATTCGATATACAACCCGGATGAGCCACCGCCATCCAGGTTAATCGCAAAATACGACCCCACATTCCGCATCTGCTCGGCAAACCGATCCAATTTAACGCCGCCGCCGCTCTGACCATCTCCCTTGCTTACGACCCAATAGATATATTTACCATCCTGCGACACACCAAACCCTGTGCGCGAACGATAATTGCTGCAATGCCCGAGGCTCTTGCATGCTGAGCTTGTCAAAACATCCGACGGAATCTGACCATCCACAAGCAACTCACCCATGCCCGAAACGACATTGTACATCCAGGGCTGTGCATTCTCTGATGAACTCATCCGCACCCACTTGAGTACACCATCTTTAGTAAACCCAATCTGGGCGTACTTGTCATTATTGCCATCGTGCCAGACATCGCCATCGCTTACAGCAATCGAATTGGGCGTAATGGTATTCATATTGTAAAAATTCGTATTGACGGTAACCTGCAGCCCTTTGTCTTTGCCCCAGGCCATAGGGGTAGCACCTTTCCCCTGGTAGCTCTTGTCCATCACATACGGAATAATGGATACGCCGATGAGATCTGTCTCAACGCGGACGGCATGCACACCATCAAAATTCTTGACGAAATCGACGCCATCGTAGATTTTTTCCCAGTTTTGCGCATGGGCCTGGGTCGTTAAAAACATACCCGCTGCCACCACGAACAAAGACGTTACCGATCGTAAAAAGTGTTTCTCGTTGATGATGCTTCGCATAATTGAACTCCAAGTGCCTTTATCCTAGTTCCTTTGCATTCGTATGTGTTTGCTCAAGAGTTGTATTCCATCCAAACAAGCCAATAACATCAAGATAATACAAAACACATCTACTTGAGATTCTCTGTATTAAAAAATATAAACTATTCTTAAAATATACTATTTACATTCTACAGTTGTATCAGAGTAACTGTCGAGAGAACATAGTTGTTTAGGACTACATGTTTTTACAGTATAATAATTAGATTTTCCATTATAAGTTCCGCCTTTTCCTGTCTTATTACAGTACTCATCACAGAATAAAGAACCAACCACATGTAATTTCAGGCACAGCGGCATTGATCCCTGATAACTGCCGCATTTTGTATATTCACTATCACAACTTGTACAACTGCTCAAACCATAATCATATAAATAGGTTTCACATCCGGCTCTGCTGTCGCAGTCGCCATACCCGCTTTTACACCCCTGGTTCTTACATTTCCCGCTTTCACACGTTACTATCGTATTAGGCGGTACATCACAGCTACTGCCGCCGCAGTTGGTTATGTCATCCTGAACACATTCTGTTCCGGACATATGGTAACCGGACTTGCAGGACTGCAAAACACACGTACCGCTATCACAGATGTAATTGCCGTATGCAGAAATGAGGGTGCAGTCCGTTCCATTCGGACCGCAGTTATCAACAGAATCCTTAACACATTGTTTGCCCGAGACGTGATATCCTGCCACACAACTCACAACCGTACACTGTCCTGCTTCACAACCGAACTGTGCACCATTGGGAATAACCGTCGCATCACAATGAGTTCCGCTTTCACCGCACTCATTCGAAGAATCCGCTGCACAGAGATTACCGCTGACATGAAAACCGTAGGAACAGGAAGTCGGTACACAAAAACTATCTTTACAAGCAACACCGGTTGCGTTCTCAATCTCACTGATACTGCATTGATGACCGCAGGTCCCGCAATTCATGGGATCTTCAGAAAACGTGGTGCAGCCACCATTGCAGGGATGATACCCCGCAGTACAGTCATTGGCACACACACCACCGGAACACATCATTTTCTGCTCAGTGCAGTTATTGCCATGCGAACCGCAATTTTCATTGGTGTCTGCTTCACAGGGAATATTAATTCCATAATCTTCCTGACTGTTATAAACGTGATAGCCTGGTGCGCACGCCCCCGCAATACAATTATATCCATCCTCACATTTATTGCCTTCTGCGTCCTTCAGCCAACCGCTCAAAGCATTGCAGTTATTATTAAACCACCCACACTCATTCACACTGTCTTTGGTACAATCCGTATTATCACGGTTCCAATGATATCCTTTTTCGCACTTTGTCGCTTCACAAACCGCGTCTTCATTGCATATCACATAGCGCACACCTTCCGTTTTACTGCATACGATACCGTGCTTTCCGCAATTCTCTGTCGTATCCAGCTCACACGCAAAATGCTCATCCTCGTCCTTGTATCTGTGATAGCCCGATTTACATGTTTTTACGAGACATTCACCCGTCGGAGTGCATTCACCATCCAGCCATCCTTCAAGCTCTTCACAGCTTTTCCCGCCGCAAAGCTTAACATTGTCACCAATACATTTTCCATTCAGCGTATGGAACCCCGGCGCACACTCTGTCGCCTCGCATTTCCCCTGGTTACATACCGTTTTGGTAGAATTATTGATTGTTTTTGTCGAACACTTGACAAAGCATTGACCGCAATTATCCATGTCCGAACGCAAATTCACACATGCACCGCCGCACTCCTCCTGCTCATCCGTACAAATTGCCTTCGGTTTGGAACAATAAAAGATCTCCGTATTCTGCTCTTCTGTCTTGCAGGTCATCCTTCGAGGGCATACCCCTAACTGAAATGAATGATAATATATTTTTGCCTTATCTGCACTTAAACCACAGCAATCCGATTCCGATCGACACGCATCACGCTCACATGTCAGCAGCTCGGGCTCATTGCCTTCTTCTATTTCTTCTGTCTCTGAATCATAATACTGAATATATTGATATTGCTCTATGCTCAGTTCACTCCCCCAGTCACCTGCCACGGTCGGACACGGATTGACCTTTCCATCCTCATCGGCATAAAGCGCAAGAATCCCCTCATCCAAAACACACCCCGACAACATGAGCGTTGTCAGATATGTCAGTATGATCAAGACGTGTTTGTTCATGGCAATTTCCCAAATTGGCACTCTTCAAACCATTCGCTCATCCATGAGCTTATTATTTATAGCACATCAATTCTCTCATTTCACGATTTCTAAGGTAAAAAAAAGCATGTTTTCTCTTTCATGTCATGTTCAAAACTGCTAAAGCTACATGTGGTTTAAAGGTGTATATATAAGCATCTTTTAACAGACGATTAACTTAACAAGAATTATTGACTCATCCGCTTCTCTTTATCCGGGAAGCGTTGCATTGTACAATGGAGACTCAATCATGCGTTCCTTAAATAAATTCCTTTTAATTGCTGCTGTTTTGGCCTTTACGGGGTGTTCAGAAGACAACGATGATCTGAACAAGAAAAACACACCGACTCAGGAAAACTGTACAGAAGCCGGTCAAATCCAATGCGGCAGCCTTTGCTGTTCAAATGGGCAGGCATGCATCAACGGCGCATGTCAGAATCCGTCCAGCCCCCAGGACACATGTACTTTAAGCGGTGGTATACAATGCGGCAGCCTCTGCTGCACAAACGGACAGATTTGTGACAACGGACAATGCACCACCCCACAAAATCCCCAGAATACATGCACCGGTGACGGCGAAACCAAATGCGGCGATCTCTGCTGCAAAAACGGCCAAATCTGCTCCAACGGACAATGCGTGGATGACACACCATCGCCCAATGAATGCACCGGTGAAGGAGAAACCAAATGCGGCGACACCTGCTGCCAAAACGGACAGTCATGCACCAACGGAGAATGCGTGGACGAAACACCATCACCCAATGAATGCACTGGCGAGGGAGAAATCAAATGCGGCGACATCTGCTGCCAAAATGGACAGACCTGCGCCGACGGAGAATGCGTGGACGAAACACCATCACCCAATGAATGCACCGGTGACGGCGAAACCAAATGCGGCGATCTCTGCTGCCAAAACGGACAAACATGCGCCGACGGAAAATGCGTGGACGAAACACCATCACCCAATGAATGTACCGGCGATGGCGAAACCAAATGCGGCGATCTCTGCTGCCAAAACGGACAAACATGCGCCGACGGAAAATGCGTGGACGAAACACCATCACCCAATGAATGCACTGGCGAAGGCAAAACCAAATGCGGCGACAACTGCTGCAAAAAAGGTCAAACCTGTGAAGACAATGTATGCAAAGATCCAGCACCGACGTCTTGCTTCAAGTTTAAAGATTCTGAAGTCGAAAAATATGCCAAAGACAATTGGGATACCAACAAAGACGGCTGCCTTTCCGACGAGGAAGTCAATGCTGTCACCGAAATACCTTCCGAGGCATTCCAAAATAATACAAACCTCAAATCTATCGAAGATCTGAGCGAATTCCCCAATCTTGCAGTCATCGGCTCAAAAGCTTTTGCCAACACCAGCAAACTCGCCGGCAAAGCCTATTTCCCGCATGTCACCAAAATCAAAATCGGTGCATTCTGGATTTCAGGTATCGAAGAGGTCGATTTCCCCGAATGGGAAATTGCTGAACCCAAAACAGAGAGTAGCACTGCCGAAACCGGCCAGTTCTACAAATGCCAGAACCTGAAGAAAGCCAACCTGCCCAAGCTCAAAACAGCAACCAGTTCCCTCTTCAGCAATTGTACATCCTTGACAGAAGTCGATTTACCATCAGTCGTTGAAATTCAGAATATTTCATTCACCAAATGTACCGCGCTTAAAAGCATTAAGCTCACCGCCCCAGGGAAAATTACATTTACAGATAAATCCTGGAATGATTTTGCGACGAACGATGCTGCTCTCGTCCTGAACAGCGACAAAAAAGCAGGCGGCACCGGTGAGCCCCTCGTTTCGGGCGACAAATCCTGGGCAGATGCCGAATGGAAATCCATTTCTTTTAAGTAATATCTATGGCCTTGTGATACGAACGTGAATATGAGAATTGAGAACTCAATGTGAATATCCCCACGATACTTGAAAAAGCCAAAAATATCAGCAAGCAAACGTGGCTGTTCCTTGCGCTGCTGGCAGTCACGCTGCTGCTTGCAATCACCCAATTGGGCATTCTCTCAAACAGCACGTTTTCAATCACGCTGTTTCTGGTCCCCATTGCCCTGGGAGCATCACTGCTCGGCCTGTGGCAGGGACTGCTTTTTGCCCTGATCTTTGGGCTTTGCAGCATCTGGATGGCCAGCGAACTCCCCATAAACGATGCAGAACACGTTTTTGTATCGCCATGGGTTTCGATTGTCCCCCGATTGGCGGCTGCATTTCTTTCGTGGGCAATTGCCGCCATTTTAAAGCGCACCATCGATGACACAACGCATTCTGCTAAAATGCTCATCGGCAACATCAGTGCCATCATACTCGCTTTGATGAACAATATATTCGTCATGCTGGTATTGGCACGGTTCTACCCGCATGTATTCGGCATTGACGGAGAAGTCGATACTTTTCTCAAACAGTCTGCAATCATTACAGATATCATATCGGGCAACCTGATCTATGAGCTCATCATAACTACAAGTGTTGTCACGCTGGTAACATGGCTGTATTATCGAAAAGAAGAAATTAAAACTGCGGAGATTTCGATGGGCAAAAACATCCGCAAATGGATATGCCTGATTACATTGATCATGGGGTTCAGCATGTTCGCGGGAAGTTTTGCCATCGATACGATTTTTGAGGATAATTGTGCCGAAGAGACGATCGAACTAGCACTGCGTGATATTCAAAAAGATTATGCTTTGCTCAGCAAAAGAATTAGCAATCGGGAACTGCTGTACAAAATTGGGCAGCATGGACATACCCTAATCCTTAGGAATAACGAGCTCATCGCATCAGATATGACTTTGCCCGAATCGCTGACATACGCAGATCTTGGCTTGGAACATCTGAATTACGATCATACATTCGGGGCAAATTTGTATGAAAAGAAATGGCTTTGCCGTGCGATTCCTCTCGAAGAAGGCATGACATTGATGGGGATGATCCCCAAATATGAGATCCATGTCGCACGCAACCGAACACTCATTGAGCTTATTATTGGTTTTGGCATTATCATTACCATTATCTATTGGCTGCTGAATTATATCATTCGAAAGAATGTCACCAATAATGTACAAAAGGTGCGCAATGGATTGCAGCAAATACGCACGGGCCAGCTCGAAACGCGCCTGGCTGTACACACGAACCGGGAGTTTTATCAAATATCCGAAGATATCAATGATACGGTGCAATCGCTTCAGGATGCCAAAGATGAAGTAAAGCAACACATACAGGCCGAGTTGGATCTGGCACGTCATATCCAGCTTTCGATGCTGCCTCCTGGTTCGCAAATCATGCCCAGATTTAAACTTTCGGCATCCTACATTCCTGCGCGCGAAGTCGGCGGCGATTTCTACGATTATTTTAAATTGCCAGGAGAGCGCATCGGCCTGGTCATTGCCGATGTTTCGGGCAAAGGCATTCCTGCTGCCATGTTCATGATGACAGCCAAAACGATTATCAAGGATATTTCACAGCGTTTTAACAGTCCTGCAGAAGTGCTCACACTCGCCAACCAGATTCTGTGCGAAAACAACGATGCAGAGATGTTTGTCACATTATGGCTCGGGTTTGTCGATCTCGAAAATGGCATGCTGACCTTTGCCAATGCCGGCCATAATCCTCCGATATGGGTACACGGCAATGATATCGAATATCTCGATTATAAACATTACAAACGCGGTTTGATGCTCGGTGCCATGGACTGCAGTAAATATTATGATAATAGCATCAATCTTTCTTTCCAAAACCAGCTCATATTATATACAGATGGCATTACCGAAGCCAGCAATCATGCGCTTGAACTTTTTGGCGACACGCGTCTCATCGATACAATTAAAGCGCATCCTTCGGAGGATTCCAAACAAATAGAGCAATCTATTCTTCAGTCTGTAAAAACCTTCGAAGAAGGTGCAGAACAGGCCGATGATAAAACACTTTTAGTCTTTTGTATGAATATGAATATACAATCCGTACAGGTCACGGCTGACGCTTCTCATACACAGCAAATCAGCGATTTTGTCGAAACTACGCTCTCAAATAATAATATTTCTGGCAAAATGACACATAAATTCCTGATTTGTACCGACGAGATTTTTTCAAACATTGTACAGTATTCCAAAGCCACCCGTGCAGAAGTTGTGATTCGTCAGTTCGAAGGCCAGATATCCATCGAATTTATTGATGATGGCACCGCTTACAATCCGCTGGATGCATCCGATCCCGATACCACACTTTCACTGGAAGATCGCGGTGTTGGCGGCTATGGTATTTATATCGTCAAAAAGATGATGAGCGATGTTTCTTATCAATATATTGATCATCATAATCACTTAAAAATATCGCTCTCATTATCATAAATTATGTTATCATTTGGGAAGGGGGCCGAGCCCCCTTCGGGTCTTTTTGCGCGGCGTTTTAAATAGACGCGCACGGCGAGGCGTATTGAGCCGTAATTGGGCGACCCTGTGTGGTCGCCCAACGGCGAAATAGCCGCCGCACAAATACGACGCTACCCCCAATGCGGGGACACCCCGCAACGCCCCGTGCATACACGAGGTACACCACATTTTTTAAGGACGACAAAACGATGATCACTGATGCTTTCCTCAAAGAAACGTTCGACGGAATCGAAACGGATTCTCTCCCGATTGCCAGCCACTTTGCTGCCGAAGATATGACCGCACAAGCCTGGGCCTATCAGTCCCTCGGAGATTTCGAACCGAAAATCCTCGATTTTTGTCAGAAAAATCATGTTTCCGAAAAGGCCTTTTTGTATGCGGCGTATGCATTTCTGCTGGCACAAAGCCTGTACGAAGAAGAAAGCATCTTTCTCGCGCCTTATCCGATTTATATTAAAATCGATTTTCAAATGGCTGTCATCGAGCTCATTCGCCGCATGGAAGCTCTGATTGCTAAGATGGATTCGTACAGCGAAGCGGAAATTGCCAATCTCATGCAGGAATTTGCGCTCCACCCGGGAACCTGCTTTTTGTGGGCCGAAGACGAGTTCAAACCAACGCCAAAGGAACTTGGCCAAACCCTGAGTCTTACGGTCAACCGCAGGAACGGTGACCTCGAAGCACGCATCTATTTTCCGCTTCCCAAGTATTCCGAAGGCGAAGCGCTCTGTCTGATTCATGGGTACAGACAAATATTAATAGAAATGCTGCATCGCCAAACGCTTTCGCAGATCGAGATGGCATCGGATGCTCAGATTGCTGTGGTGAATAAATATAACCAAACGGAACATCCTTACGACAAGCGCAGCATCGTCGACCAGTTCCGTGCGGTTGCACAGGCCAACCCAAATCAGACGGCCATCGTTTTCCGGGATAAAAGATATACTTACAAGCAGGTCGATGAGATTTCGGAGAAAATAGCAGCTTATATTGTGAGTCTTGGCATGCATGCCGAAGATGTCGTTTCTATTCTGATTCGTCGCCATGAATATATGGCCATCGCTTCGCTGGGCGTATTAAAGAGCGGCGCGGCCTATCAGCCGCTCGATCCTTCCTACCCCGAGGATCGATTGTCCTATATGGTTGCAGACTCCGGCGCAAAATTATTAATTGTCGATGATCACCTGGTTAACCGGCTTTCCGGATATCATGGCAAAATTCTCAAAATCAGCGAAATTGCGAATCTTCCCGCTGACCATGCCAATATCACCATCGAACCGAATACGCTCTTTACACTTCTATATACATCCGGTTCGACGGGAAAACCCAAAGGGGTGATGCTCGATCATCATAATCTGTCCGCTTTTTGTGCCTGGTTTATTCAAAATTATCATCTGGACAGCCAGGCTCGCGTGGCCGCTTATGCAAGCTATGGGTTCGACGCCAATATGATGGATATGTGGCCGACGCTGATTTCGGGGGCCACGCTGTATGTCATTGATGAGGCCATTCGCCTCGATTTGGGCGCGCTCGATCAATATTTTAGTGATAATCAGATTACCCATGCTTTTATGACGACGCAGGTGGGCAGGCAGTTTGCCGAAGTGACGACGAGCGCTTATCTTAAATATCTGTCCGTTGGCGGCGAAAAGCTCGTGCCCGTCGATCCCCCCAAAGGATTTACACTCTACAATGCCTATGGCCCGACCGAATGTACCATCTTTATAACCGCTTTTGCCGTCGATCAGCGTTATGAGCGCGTTCCCATTGGTCATGTGCTCGATAATCTTAAACTCTATGTCGTCGATAAATTCAATCATCTGATGCCCATCGGAATGCCGGGAATGCTGTGTGTTGCGGGACATCAGGTCGGGCGCGGCTATTTGAATTTGCCCGAGAAAACTGCCGAAGCTTTTATACCGAATCCTTTCTGCCAAACGCCCGGATATGAACGAATTTATAAAACAGGCGATATCGTCAGGCAACTGCCCGATGGTGCCATCGATTTTATTGGCCGCAAGGACGGTCAGGTTAAAATCAGGGGCTTCCGCATTGAACTATCCGAAATTGAGATGGTCATTCGCCAATATCCTGGTATCGCCGATGCTGCGGTCGTCGATTTTACAGATCCCTCCGGCGGTAAATATATTGCGGCTTATATCGTTTCGAACGAAACGATTGATATCGACCAGCTCAATCATTTTATTGCCGAAAGAAAACCGCCCTATATGGTGCCTGCAGTGACCATGCAGATCGACCGGATTCCGCTCAATCAGAATCAAAAGGTCAACAAAAGGGCTTTGCCAGTTCCCGAAGTGACGTCCTTCAAAAAAGATATCAAAGCGCCATCGACAGAGATGCAAAATGATATTTTTGATATCATTGCCAAGATTACAGGCATGTCCCAATTCGGAGTTGAGGATGATATCTTCGAAATCGGCATTACTTCGATCACGAGCATGCGTTTGCTTTTGATGCTGTCCAAAAAGTACAATGTGGTCCTCAAAAGCCAGGATCTTAACACCTGTTCGACGATTGAGGCGCTTGAGGCTCGCATCGTTTCACTCCAGTCTCAGCGTGATGCCGAAAATCCCATCGAACTGCAGCATGATTATCCCATCTCGCAGACGCAGGCCGGTATTTTTGTCGAATGCAGTGCACACCCCGATGAAACGGCCTATAACCTTCCATTTTTATTCAAACTTTCACCATCGATCGATTTGGAGCGGCTCAGGCAGGCATGGATCGATACCATCGATGCCCATTATTATGTCAAAACCCATCTCATCGTAAACCAGGAAGGCGATATCCGTGCGGTGCGATGTGATGATTCACCAGCCAACGTCGAAATGACATCGCGCGATAATATTACCGATGAACGCGCGCTCCAGCATGAATTGCTCAAACCCTTTAAATTGCTCGATGCACCGCTTTATCGCGTCCAAATTATACATACGCCGGCACAAAACTATTTATTTATCGACTTCCATCATATCATCTGCGACGGTTCATCTCTCGTGATATTATTCGAAGATCTCAACCGCAGATATGATGGCCAGCCCATCGAAAAAGAAGAATTCTCCGGTTTTGAACTCGCTGCTGACGAAGAAATACAGCGCGAAACCAAACAATATAAAGATGCAAAAGCCTATTTTGACGAACAATTTAAGGGCCTGGATACCGATTATCTTCCCAAAAAAGATTATATTAAAGACAAACTGCCGGGTTCCCGTTCGATAAAATATACTTTTGAATTGCCAGTCGGGGATGTCGAAGCCTGGTGCCAAAAACATCATCTGACCCGCAATGCCTTTTTCAATGCGGCTTTCGGCCTGGTTCTGTCCAAACTCAATTATAAAGACGATGCCGTTTATACGACCATTTACCATGGCCGAAAGGATGTACGCACCGATCGCGCTGTCTCAATGCTGGTCAAAACGCTGCCGGTGCATTGTATTATTGATTATACAAAACCCATTGCAGATTATGTTTCTTCCGTCGGGCGCCACCTCGTCGGATCGATGGCGCATGATATTTACTCATTTGCTGAAATCAGCCGTGCTTATCATCTCAAATCGGAAGTGATGTTTGTCTATCAGGGCGACAGCTTCAATTTTGAGCAAATCGGCGGCTGTGATGCACCTCAGATCCCATTCGATGTCGATGCACAGACATTTTTATCCATCGATCTCTTCGAAATTGACGGCAAATTCGTATTCCATGCCGATTACCGCAAAGATTATTATCGGGATGACACCATCCTTCGCATTGCAGAATGCGTCGAAACTGCCGCACGCAACTTTATTTGCAAAGCCAAGCTCTCCGAGGTCGAAATTGTTTCGCAGAATCAGTGCGATCTCATTCGGAGCTTTAACCAGACCGATGTTGCGATTCCCGACACCACGGTCGACCGCCTGCTGCTCGAACAGGCCCATCGTCATCCCGACAAACTGGCCGTCATCGATTCCAGCGAGCAATTGACGTACAAAGAGCTCAACTGCCGATCCAACCGCGTGGCCAATGCGCTCATTGCCGAAGGGGCAAAGCACGATATGTTCATCGGCGCGATGATGCCGCGCATTGCGAATGCTTATGTCGTCCGCGAAGGCATTATCAAGGCCGGTGCTGCCTTTATGCCCATCGATCCGACTTATCCGGATGATCGCATTATTTACATGCTCGAGAATTCGAATGCATCGCTCGTGGTTACGACACAAGCCGTCGCCCAGGCCAGAAAAGATTTGTTCCAATCCAAAGGTGTCAAGCTGCTGACGGTCGAAGAATTGCTGCTTCTCGATAATGACACCGAACCCAATACCGAAGTTCAACCGCATCATCTCTGCTATTGCCTCTATACTTCGGGATCCACCGGAAAACCCAAGGGCGTCATGATCGAGCATCACAATCTGGTCAACTATCTCCAGAATGATCCGCTCAATCCCGAGACGTATCTCTATTGCAAGTATATGACGGTGAGCATTTCGCTGGCAGCACTGACATTCGACGTCTCGGTGCTCGAAGAAATGATTCCGCTCACGCACGGTGCCACGGTCGTCATGGCCTCCGACGATGAAATTCTCAATCCGCTGCTGCTGTCACAAACCATGATCAAACATCACGTCGATGCGATGACCTGCACGCCTTCGTACATCAACAATATGCTCGATGTACCGCAGGTTCAGGCAGCCTTAAAGCAGCTTAAATTCATCGATATCGGTGCCGAAGCCTTCCCGGCATTGCTCTATCATAAAATCCGGGAAGTTGGCATGACATGCGAGGTTCACAATAGCTATGGCCCGTCTGAATGCACCATCGGTGCAACCATGGGTCCCGTCACAGACGATCACATTACGATCGGCCGTCCCTATGGCAATACCAAAATCGTCATGCTCGACAAGCAGGATCACGTCATGCCCATCGGCTTCCCCGGTGAACTCACGATCATTGGGAGTCAGGTCGGACGCGGGTCTGTTGCCAGACCCGAGCTCACCCAGGAAAAATTCATTCAATTCGAGGGGCTTCCTGCTTACCGCAGCGGGGACATTGCGCGCTTTAACAGCGACGGCAATATCGAGATCTTCGGCCGTTCCGACAATCAGGTCAAACTGCACGGCCTGCGCATCGAGCTCGATGAAATCTCGAATGTCATGAACAGCTATCCCGGCGTCCTGACGAGCATCGTCCTGGTCCGCGAGAATGCCAGCCACGAACAATTCCTCGCCGGCTATTTTACGGCCTCTGTGCCTATCGACATTGCCCAATTGACCGAGCACCTCAAAGGTTCGCTCACAGCCTATATGGTTCCCCCGGTATTGATTCAGCTCGATGCCATGCCGCTGACGGCCAATGGCAAAATCGACAAGAAGGCATTGCCCGAGCCGGAATTCAACGTCGAAAAGCGCGCCATAAAACAGCCTGTGAACGAGCTTCAGCGACAGCTGTGCCAGATCCTGGCCAAAGCACTCGGTTTGCCCGAAATCGGTATCGACGAGGATTTCTTCGATCTTGGCGGCACTTCTCTGGCGGCTTCGAAAGTCGCCATGGCTGCCATGATCCACAAAATTCCTATTGTCTACAAAGATATTTTCGATTACCCGACGGTCGAAAAACTCGAAGCCTTTATCCATGCTCAGAGTTCACCTCAGCCGAAGGAAGCACCCTCTGCACCGGCCACACCTTCGAGCTACGCAACCCCGATTGCCGAATCCGCCGCACAAAGCTTCGTCCTTCAACGCGTGCTCGCTCGCAATACTTCGCGTCATGTCGATGAAATCAAGGCTGGAGAGTTGGGCGACGTCCTCCTCACGGGTGCGACCGGATTTCTCGGCGTGCATATTCTCAAGGAACTCATCGATTCGACCAACTCGACGGTGTATTGCCTCGTGCGCAAAGGTAAATTCAAAGATGTCTCTTTGCGCGTCAAAAATATGCTGATGTATTATTTTGATACGACGTTCGACGATATCTTCGAAAGCCGAATTCGCTGTATCGA
>JAGACY010000083.1 GCA_017613855.1 Pseudomonadota bacterium | reverse complement strand
TTATGGCCATCACGAACCCAGAAATCTGCCCTCGGCAAGGTCTATCGCTCGAGCATCAATGCTGATCAGTGCGAGGTCCAGAATCCCCCTAAATCGGTGAAGTCATTCGATTAAAGGGACGTTCCATGGAACGTCTGTACAAAAAGTCGCGACATGCCTCTGTGCGGCACAAATAGGCGATGAAAAATAAATGTCGCAATAAATGTCGCAATAAATGTCGCAATAAATGAGGCTAAACTGCTGGCCCCAATGCATCCGGGCCGCGTTACATCGTTTGATTATATACAGGCATACACATCACCTTTTAAGCCGCAGGTTTCTCCGTTACTGCATGTGATGTGGATAAGGCCTTCGGTTTCATGGCAATAGTCATATCCGTCAGATGTACATTTCCCGCGGAAATCGATGTCGCCGCATTCGTAATAACATTCGGCAAAGGGATTGGTGTACGCTTTTTTGATCATACATTCGGTTGTGCAAACATCTTCCTCGACGAGCCCGTTGTTGTTGCAGAAAACAACTTTATTGCCATCACAGATGCCGTCGTAGGTGATTCCTTCCGGGCACTTCTGGCCAACGGTATAAGATGGCGTATTTGTATTGTTGGCGGGTGATGGCGTATTGGTATTATCGTCGGAACATCCGAATGCAGTGACCAGAGCCATTATCGTTAAAAGAGATATACAAAAGAAGTGCGAAGATTTCATTGTTTTGATGAATATAAAGTGAAGTGATGATATGAGCAAATACCATCCTTGCATTTGCTCACTCGTATTATCTGCTTTTGTGAATGTTTGGTCAAGTGCGCGGTCTATCGGCTGCGCCGATACGTCCTTGCGCTTCGGGCTATCGCCGGTGAGACGTGCGTACCGCGCGTCCCTACCGGCGATACGCCCTCTTGCCGCCCGCTATTCGCTTGGCGAATACGCGGGCGGCGCGTCTTGCTCTGCACAAACAAATCCCTCGCTCCATCCCATTAAATCTGGTAAACTCATCGACTGGCTTTGTTGGGTAATCATCCAATACTGCTGATTTGATGTCACGATTTCAAACGCAGGTGGAGGCGGAGAAAGGAGATAACATGAGCTTTTATGATTATTCCGTGAAAGATCCTCAAGACAACGATGTTTCGATGCGACAATTCGAAGGCAAAGTCGTGATCGTCGTCAATACCGCCACTGGTTGTGGATTTACCCCTCATTACAAAGATCTCGAATCAATGTATAGTAAATACCACGAAAAGGGGCTTGAAATCCTCGATATCCCCTGCAACCAGTTCGCTGGTCAGACACCGGGAACCGACGAAGAAATCCACGAGTTCTGTACATTGCATTACAATACCGAATTCCCCCAGATGAAAAAATCTGACGTGAATGGTGAAAATGCACTCGAACTCTATACATTTCTCAAAAGCCAGAAAGGTTTTGAGGAATTTGGCTTTGGTTCAAAGGCACTTGCCATGAGTGCCATGCTCAAACTCAAGGACACGAACTATAAAAAATCTCCCGATATCAAATGGAATTTTACAAAATTTATTATCGACCGTCATGGTGAAGTGGTAAAACGCTTTGAGCCAACGGCGAGTATGCGAGATGTCGAGAAATTTGTCGAATCATTGTTATAGTGTGTGCGATGACACTTTATTGTGCCACTCTGTTTAAGTCGAAAGCTGTTTATAAGGAAAATCAATGGCAGAATTCACATCCACAGAAAGAAGTCGTCAAATTGTCAAAGTCAGTGTCGTTGGTATTGTCACCAATGCACTACTCGCCATATTTAAAGCGGCAGTGGGACTGTTGGCTAATTCGATAGCCATTGTGCTTGATGCCGTGAACAATCTGAGTGATGCGCTCTCCTCAATCATCACGATTGTCGGTACAAAGCTGGCTAACAAGGCTCCCGATCGCAAGCACCCGCATGGATATGGTCGATTGGAATATCTGACAACCGTGGTAATTGCTGTGATCGTGCTCACTGCGGGCGCGACTTCTCTTAAGGAATCTATTGAACACATTATTCATCCCCAGACGCCCGATTACAATACGGTTTCGCTCGTCATTATCGGCGTGGCTGTCGTTGTAAAAATACTTTTGGGTACCTATTTTAAAAGACGCGGAAAGACACTCGATTCAGATTCTCTTACGGCATCTGGGCACGATGCATTGATGGATTCTATTATATCGATTTCAACACTCGTGGCTGCGTTGATATTCGTCTTTTTTGGTCTCAGCCTCGAAGCTTGGCTGGGGGTTATTATTTCGTGCTTTATCCTTAAAGCAGGTTATGAGATTATTAAAGATTCGACAGCTAAATTGCTGGGTGAACGAATTGACGGAGATTTGTCGAAAGATATCAAGTCGACCATAAACTCAGTCGAAGGCGTACGCGGGACATACGATCTTATCTTGAATGATTATGGTCCACAGCGGCTATGGGGCAGTGTGCATGTCGAAGTCGATGATTCGCTTAGCGCAGCTCAGATTGATACAATGACCCGTCACATTCAGAATGAGGTCTTTACCAAGTATCAGGTGATTTTGCATACAGTCGGTATCTATTCCGTTAATACTGATGAGGTATCGTCAAAGCTTCGTAGCGATATTTACAGCGCAATTACAGGAAAACACCCGGAAGTGATTGAAATTCATGGTTTTTACATCATTCCTGACACGCATGAAATCCAGATGGATCTCGTCATCAGTTTTGATGCCAAAGACCGAAAAGCGCTGCAGCAAACGATTATGGATGAACTCGGAAAACAATTCCCGGATTATCGCTTTGATATTATTGTCGATTCGGACATCAGTGATTAATTGAGAAGGTCTGTGCGCAACTGCCTTAAAACTGTTCATTGAGAACCTCCTGAACGCATGTTGTTGTATTTTTCGCCGAGCGCTCAATTGTCGGGCATTTGTAATAGCTGTTGAATGCCCGATATGCGCATTGTGCAAAGGGTGGTGAATACTTCAAATGCAAAAATCCCTGATGCCTGAAAAAGGCGTTTTTCGTCTGCGTTTGGCCATCACGAACCCAGAAATCTGGCCCTGGCAAGGTCTATCGTTCGATCATCAATGCCGCCCGGTGTCTGGTTGAGGTGAGGAGAGGATAAACGATGTTTGAAATAAGTCTGTCTTGGTGTACGTTTACCTTATTCGTGGGGCTCTTGTGCGTGTGGGGCATTCATTTAACCAGTGTTCACCGATAGGTAGATTCCGTGATATTTCCAACTATCAACCTAAGTATCCATCCAATTATTCTGATCGTCATGTTTGCGATGCATTTGCTGTTCGTGTTTCCTTCTGCGGGAAATGCGCAGGAAAGCGTGAGTGAGCTGGCGAATAATGTGAATGCGTTTGGTAAGGCGCGGACTGGGGAAGCGAAGCGAGTATTGGCCGAAATCGGGATGGGGGTTACCGGTTGCGCTGCATCGCTTGTCGTTGCGTCGGGTGTTGGGATCATTACGGAACTGGCGACGTATGATAAGACTGTTTTCGGGGACTTTTTTAGTGAGGAGCCTTATACGCCGCTTGCGCATACGGATGTTGGCATTCATTTTAGAAACAAATTGGTTACGAACCAGCAATAAAGCCACATTTTTGTGGGCCAGCAGAGGGAAAATTCATGCAAAGACGTATTCTGATTTATAGTATTGTGGTGAGCTCATTAACGGAGAGTGCTGTCTGACGGGCATTTTAAGCGAAACTGGATATTGTTGTCCACAAAAACACGTTGGTTCCAATGGACGTGCTTGTGTTTGATAGATTCTTACGGTCGGTGTAAGGATGATTCGGACAATGTTTGCAATAACGGCAAGGACAAATTCGGTAATTGCTGTGACCCTCAGGGATTGGACGAAAATGGCTATTGTTTGGCATATCTATACTAATAAGCGCACGACGTTGGCATGTATCATCCGCCCGCGTATGTGATATCGGCACATAGCGAGGCGGGATTTGTCGAATAGCCGGGCGCAGAGGCGCGTATGTGCCAACCGCGCCGAATCGCGCCATGAGTACCACACGGCGCGATTATACGGCGCGATCAGGCACATAGCGCCGAAGGCCGTGCGTATCGCGCAGCGATAGCACGGCAAGCCAAAACATCCACAAAATACGCATGGGGCATATCTGAAATCACAATCGACAACGCCGTCGGCACCCTAAGCTGCAACGGCCATATCATTAAACATGGCGTCAAGACCGCGTTTCTGATATTAGTGACGTGGGCTTTTTCGTGAGCTGGGCTATCTGAATGGATTTGTACGGACCACACGGCTCGACTGCGTAAAATGGGAGAGAAACAATGACAAAACTGGGGCTTGTGCTTGCGGGCGGTGGTGGAAAAGGTAGTTATGAGATCGGCGTGTGGAAATATCTTCGTGAAATTGGACTGGACTCGCAGATTTCCGTCATTTCGGGGACGTCTGTTGGCGGTTTAAACGCTTTTTTGATCGGTTACGGAGATTACGAACTGGCTGAAAGGCTTTGGCTGACCGAAGTAGAAGATAGAATCCTTGATACAGAATCACAGTCACACAGAAATGACGCAGTTTTTAGTCGGGAAGGACTTTTACAGATTATTGATGAGAACATCCGGTTTGATCGCACTCAGCAAATGCCAAAGATATTTGTTACTTGCTATAATTCGACGGAAAAGCAAGCTGACTATATCAAACTGAATGATCTGAAAGACACCGAAATCAAACACTATCTTTTGGCAACAAGCGCGATTCCCGTTGTGTTTCAAAAAGAAAGTATTAATGGTAACGCTTATTATGATGGTGGTCTGACGGACAATGTGCCATTGCGGCCCCTGCTTGATGAAGGCTGTACACATGCGATTATTGTCAGTCTGGATAATCGTAATAAAAATGATTATTCGGGGTACGACATTAAAACCGTCTTGATTCGCCCGTCATGCAATTTGGGGTCTTTTGTTAAGGGTACGCTTGATTTTACTTCTAAAAGAGCACAAATCCGTATTCAGCTTGGATATGAGGATTGTAAAAATATATATGCCCTTAGTATTAAGGGACTAACACAAAACAATGTTGAGGGAGTGGAAAAGGTGACAGAAGCTGAGGCTATTTCAAAAATGCAGAGAATTCATGAAATGAATGAAAAAGCGGTACTGCTTGAGGCTTTGAAACGAATAAGTGCCGAACCTATCCTTGCAGGAATTGTGAGTGTGAATATGAATGCTGAAATCGGCACGCAGGGCGGGAAAGTTTTTTGGACAGATCTGGCGGAATACAACGGCTGGCGATGGCAGCAGAACAAAGTCTTTGGACAGGTGCGCTTGCTTGATCCGCTCAACAACCGGAAAGCCTGGGGGAATTATCAGAAAGTCGTTCAAAAATGCCGGGATTTCCTTGCGAACGAAGTGAGGAGAGAAAACGAATCGAGCAAAAATAGCGATGCTTGAAATAAGTTTTCCATGCGTTGCGTTTACCTTATAAGTGTGCGCTCTTGCGAGGCATCCATTTTAACCAGTGTTCACAGAATAGGTAGATTCTGTGATGTTTTCAACTGCCAGAGGAGATCATCCGTTGTTTTGGAATGACGGATCACTGACGGAGACAGAATATGAATCAGGATTTTTGTTGCAGAACTCAACTCTCGATTAACGGCCAACCAGCCGTTTCCTGCATGCCCATTACGGCAGAACATGCATTGTATTTGAATGCATCAGGCGCTGCATTGCAGGAAGAGGCAGATGTTGTGCTGCGATTAAATGGCTACGAAGAGCTGGAAATATCAAATCTGGCGGAAAAAGATGTGTATCTGGAACGTTCGGGACGCAGACATCATCTGCGTACAAATCATCCGGTAAGCATATTTGAGAATGATATCATCCATATCGCAGACACATCCATTCGTATCGTCGAGTCAACCTTTGTCAAAATCGTACTCGCTTCGTCATGTCGTCCTTATAAGTCCCGCCTGGGGCTGGTCTCTGCGGCAGCCTGTTCACTCGCTATGGTATGTGCATGCCAGAGCAGCAAAGCCCCTGCAGCTCTGGATACAGCGCAAGCGCCGGTAGTTCAGGATACAGCGCAAGCGCCGGTAGTTCAGGATACAGCGCAAGCGCCGGTAGTTCAGGATACAGCGCAAGCACCGGTAGTTCAGGACAATGCGCAAGCACCGGCAGCCGCGCAGGATGGATGTGAAAATTACACTCAGAAATGCATAGATAATGCGCCGCATGTTTGTAGAGATCATACATGGAAACAAATGACGGATTGCAGGTTGGAATGGGGCATTGTAGGGGGATGTGTGGAGAAGTCCAATACTGAGGCAGTCTGTGAAGTCGTGAGAACTGAGGGGGAAATGGTGTATGAGTGCGGTAGTAATGGTGCACTATCGTGCAAGAGTGGCAATGTCTACGTTTGCAAAAATCATCATTGGGAATATTCGATGGAATGTGGAAATAACACCGTGTGCGCAGAGGTGGATGGCAAAGCGGCTTGTGTGAAAAAGAGTAGCGCGTGCAGCGACGGACATTGCAACATACCGGCAGGCAAAGAAACGGGTATTTGTTCGGGAGGACAAAGGATGTGTCTAAACAACAATATCTACGCTTGCATTGGGAATAAACATATAGCGACTCGATGGGTATTGGCTGAAGCATGTTTTGCGCCGTCCCATTGTGAACAATCTGATGGAAAGTATGTATGTGCAGATGCCGAGCCATGTACAGACGGCGATTACTCGTGTGACGGACAAGATATATATCAGTGCAAGGATAAACGGTGGGTATTGTCTGATCGTCGATGTGCACCAGGGGTCGAGTATTGTTATAAAAAGTCAAACACAGCGGTGGAATGTGTACCAATTCCATTGTCAGGAGAAGCGCCCCCTATAGGAGACGAATGTGTGGATGGTGAGAGCAAATGCGATTCCCGGACAGGCGTTGTGATATGTGAGGATGGATTTTGGAAATTCTCTGAGGTCTGTGGTCCAAAATCCGTATGCAAAGCAGAAGGTAATCATGCATCCTGCGTTAAACTACAAACAGACTAGCGTATTCACCGCCGTGCTGCGTCTTTCGCCATAGAAATTTGGTGCTTTGGTGCGCGCCCTATCGCTTGCAGCGATACGGCCGCCGGGCTCGCCTATGGGCGACCTTTTGTCGCCCATACGGCTCACCTTGCTTTTGGCTCGCTTTTGCCTCGCTTTCGACGCGACTGGACGCGACTGGACGCGACTCTGGTCTGGTTCATTCTCGCATGATTGTGATAGGAAGTGTCAGATTGCACTTGACTATCTCGTTTTTTTATGCAATTTTCATTTTATTAGACACCTCTAACAAAATAAGGGGTGTCTAAATTGTTAAGCTTCAGCTAAAAGAGCGGTTCAAATAAACGAGGTGGAAAATGGGCATCATTAAACGCTTTATGAATCAGACGCGAAAGCCCGAAGGGATTTTGGGCACACTCATGCTTCGGGGCATGAATTCAGGGCATGCCTTACTTGCCGATTGGGCATTGTCGCAACTACCGCAGATTTCGCCGCAAAAAGCGGTGGATCTGGGATGCGGCGGAGGACGTAATGTCGCAGCACTGCTCAAAAAATACCCGCAGGCAGTTGTCGACGGCATCGATTATTCACCGCTTTCGGTAGAGAAAGCTATCATTTATAATGCGGCATCTATTGCTCGAAATAAGAGTACAATTTCAGCCGGTGATGTAGCTGATTTAAAGCTTGCGCAAAGTTCATACGATCTGGCCACAGCTTTTGAGACGATCTATTTTTGGCCGGGACTCGAAAAATGCTTTGCCAATGTACACCGCATTTTAAGAGATGACGGCTGTTTCCTTGTCGTTTGCGAAAGCGATGGAACGGATGGTATCGGGGAACGCTATGAAAAGATTATCGAAGGCATGAAAGTGTATAAAGCCAACGAGATAGAAAGTGCTCTCAAATCCTCTGATTTTAAGGACATCAAGACAATACATCACGACAAGCATCCCTGGATCGCTGTATTGGCAAAGAAATAGGTGACT
>JAGACY010000082.1 GCA_017613855.1 Pseudomonadota bacterium | reverse complement strand
TTGTAATTTGTAATTTGTAATTTGTAATGGTGAACGGCAATTCGTGGGAATATGCAGGGAACGATGAGACAAGGGAGCCTGGGCCAAAGGGGACGGTACATTGGTAGTCCATAACTGTGGGTGATACGCACCAATGGCACGCGCAGTGCACCCCACAGAACAAAAAAAAGCATCGTATTCGGCGCAAGCCGAATAGATGCTTTCACCGTGCGTATCCGGCCAGTGCCGGATAGCACGTGCTCCCATCATAGAATTGAATTAATTGACAATCACGATTTCAGCGGCACACGTATCGATCACGATTGTGTCGGTGTTGTTGTCGGTATTGCATTCGACGGTGCTGGCGTATCCGTATTCGTCGAGGTTCGAAACCATAAGGACTTTCTTGCCTTCGAGTTCCTTGAATTCATCTTCGGAAACTTCGCAGCCGACCTGACCGCAGACGCCGACATCGACCTTATCGATTGTATAAGATGTGCAAATGGCTTTGCCGCGATGATCCGGTGCTGTTTCATCATAATAGAAGAACGTTGCAGGGAGTTTTTGGGCGACAGGTTTGGTACCACGATTGCAGAGCTGGCCGCTGATAATGTGGATGGGTTTGCCATCCTCGCCGAGAACCGGATTGCCTTCGTTGTCTTTCTTGGTGCCGCAAATTGATCCAGCGATGAAGCGGCCGGTAATATCGGGGGCCATGCCGGCACCATACTCGCCCTGGCTGTTCAGGCGGTAGGTGTTATAAACCGGTCTGAATGCCTCGGTTCCATCGATCTTATCGGTTCGCTTGGCGATCCAGTTCATGAGCCACTTGGCAGCCGTAGGAACCTTGCCATTATCTTCGATGTTAATGATATTATAGGCATGCTGATTCCACAGATTTCGCGAAGAAACCCATCGGTCGAGGCGGTCGCGGTAGATCATCAAATCGTTGATACCGATATCCTGTTTTTTACGGGTTGCACGGCAAACCTTGTAATCGCCGTCTTTCCAGCCGACGGGGCGCGTACCGCGTTTTTGCTGTAATGTTCGCCCGGTTCCTTTTGTATTGACCATCTGACCGACATCGGGATGGATGGGCTTATCACATACATATTGCGTAATTAAAACACCATTCATGTATTGCGTATTACAGTCGTCGTCGGTTGAACAAGTACAAAGCCCGACGGATGTATTGCAATTCTTTCCGGTTGGACAGTCAGCATCTTCTTCACAACGGATGCCCTCGTGAATGGGATCGACGCCAACACTGTTGTAGGCATCGTCAGAATAACAGTTCATATTACCTTCGGAACCCATCAGGATTTCCGAACTGCCGTCACCATCGATATCTGCGACGACGGGGGCTTCGTGGCCGGTACCGGAGGAGTGGCGCGAGCTAAAGAGGACGCGTCCGGTTTTACCGTCATAAACGCGGGTAAAACATTCGTCGGCATAAACGGCCTCGACCTGGCCGTCGCCGTCGAAGTCGAAGACGGTTGAGCCGGTCACGCCCGAAGAAGCGTCCTGACTCCAGCGTTCCCAGAGAACATTTTTATCGGCACATTCACCCGCTTTGTAGCCGGTACAACGTGGGTCATAAACGCCGTAATAGCCAGAGGATGCAATACCAATTTCGGGCAAACCGTCATTGTCGTAATCGCCGATTGTAACAGGACCACCAAGGGCCGATGTGGCGGAACTGGTATCGATTGCCGAAAGCAAATTGACCAACATGATTTGCTGGGCATCGAACGTCTTGCCATCGGCTTTGGGGATGAGGGTATAGATCGAGACTTTTCCGCTGCCGCCCGTCACGATTTCGGGAATGCCGTCGAGTTTGGTGTAATCAAAATCATTGGCGGTTGCACCCGGCGTGCCGAAATCCGCGAAAGCCGAGAATGGACTGGCTCCGGAGAGGGTCGCAATCTGATCCCAGCCATCTTTGGTGGCTTTCCACTTATAAACGCCAGAGCCAAGGACGAGCGTAGCGAGTCCGTCGGATGTATTATATAAATATCCAATCGTTGAATCATTGCCGCCGTAGCTGCTCGAGTGTCCGTAGAGCAATTTGCCGTTTTTATCGTAAACCGTCATGCCGACGATGACTTCGGGCGAACCATCGTTGTCGAGGTCAAACACAACCGGGAAGACGCTGCCGGTATGGTGGGAACCAACCCATGCGAGCTTGTGTTTTTGTGCAGCTTTGTCCCACTTAAAGACGACGGGTTTATAGTTACTGATGGTAATAATTTCCATCAATCCATCACCGTCGAGATCGGCAGCCGCCGGGTAATCTCCCCAACGTGGAGACAAACTGTATTCAATCGATTCGAGCGTTTTGCATGTTTCGGGATGGACAATACGCACTGTCGTAGGATTATAGGACCAAATGACAATGGCATTCGCAAGCCCCTCTTTATTGCCAAATGGGCCGACGAGCGGCACCGTTAACAGGGATTTGGATCCGGATGCCACACCATCATCGGGCTGCCAGCGGCACTGAATCTGTGCTTCGAAAATACCGGGTTTGGTCTTAAAGCGGCAGGATTCATCGTGAGTCACGGTTTCGTCGTAGGGAATGCAATATCCTTTGGCACCGCACAATTCGCTCTGGCAGCAGAAAGAGTCTTTCCCTGTGCAGTCGCTCGTCTTGGTGCAGGCATCGCCAATAGGTGTGCACTTGCCGCTTTTGCAGATCATGCCGGTGTTGCAGATCTTGTGAGCCGATTCATCGCATTCGGCGTCTTCGGCCTGAAGATAAATACATTTGGTATTTTTGCAGGTGAGCCCTTCCTTGCAAAACAGATAGGAATCATTACATAACTCGCCAGCATTAACGTCATACTTAGGCTTGCGGCAAATGCTCCCAGTACACATCAGACCTTCATCCTGATTACATATATGGACGAGGTCATTTTCATCACAGGTGGCATTTTCGGGGAGTTTTTCAATACATATGGACAGACATTCATAACCATCCTGACAGTAGGCTTCGATGTCGTCACAATAGTCACCCACATTGACATAATGGCCGCAAGACCCATTTGACATGCAAGTGGTGTTTAGGGAATCAGGGTTTTGTGGATCGACACAGTCTGCATCCGACTCACATTCACCATTTTGAGTATTGGTGTCAATTTGACAAGAGCCATCTACGCAGATTTCGGCAAGCCCGCATTCGTCATCCGTCTCACATTCATTGGGGTTACTTGCGCTTTTGCATCTGCCATTCTTACAGATTTTGCCCTCGCCACACTCCGAATCTTCGTTGCATTGCGGTTTGTTGCCCAGACCGGATGAATCGACTTCGCATTTGCCGTCATTACAGATTAAACCTGATTTGCAGACGTTTTCGCTGTCACAGTTTGCGCCTTCACCGACGAGGGCGGCACAGTTGCCGTTCTCGAGACACACCCCCGAAGCACATTGAGAACCGCTCGTACAGCCTGCGCTAACAGCATGTGAACCGTTCGAACTTCCGCTCGAGTCATCACTGCAGCCATAAAATGCAAGCACTCCCAATAATGCAGTCAAATATACTCGTTTCTTCATAGATATACTCCACGTTTAACGTCTCAGATACACGACACACGCCATGTTTTCCCAAAATTACTTTATTTAGCAGTTTCATAGTCCAGTTTAAAGGGAATTAAAAAATAGACTTAAGAATCGAATGATTGTGCAAAAAATACTTCGGCTGCTTGTGTTTGATTTGGTAGGGGGCCGAGCCCCCTACGGCGCTTTTGTCCGGGCGACCACCTTGGGTCGCCCAAACAATACGCGCCTACCCCCGATGCGGGGACACCCCGCAACGCCCC
>JAGACY010000081.1 GCA_017613855.1 Pseudomonadota bacterium | reverse complement strand
CTGCTAACTGCTAACTGCTAACTGCTAACTGCTAACTGCTAACTGCTAACTGCTAAATAATTGCGCATTACGAATTACGAATTGTGAATTATGAAACCACCGTAACCGTGCCCTTTTGCCCGGAAACCTGGACGACATCTCCGGTTTTGAGATGATCGAGCAATCCGGGAATCGAAACGACCGCCGGAATACCATATTCGCGGGCGACGACGAAAGCATGCGACAACGGGCCGCCGCGTTCCGTCAGAATAGCCGATGCCACGAGGAAAAGCGGTGTCCAGCCGATATCCGTCGAAGGAGCCGCCAGTATTTCGCCATATTCGAGCGATGCTGCTTCCTCGAGGGTTCGTGCCACGCGCACTTTGGCCTGCACACACCCTGGCGAAGCCGGAATGCCGTATAAAACCTTACCCACCGGAAGATCATTCGTTTCACAGCTTTGGTTAGGATGCGTCAAAAATGTATCGGGCAGGCTTCTGGCCGACAAATAAGCCGCATGGCGTGCGCGCCTGAAAGCAACTTTTAGCCTGGCTTTTTCGAAGGATTTGGGATGATTGAGGCCATCGAGGAATTCCTCGTACGTCAAAAAGAAGATGTCATCGCGCTGCCCCAAAATGCCGCAATCCGTGAGCTGGTACGATACATTGACAAAATATTGCCTAAAGATGCCGAGGACATCGACGACGTAGGCGCGCCATTTCTCGCGCAGGCGCGCATTCTTTTGGGTCCAGGCCAGCAGCATTTTAAAAACGGGGCGCAGCGTTTTCGAAAGCATCGACTTGAACTCCGTCGTTCGTTCCTCGCGGTGGGACGAAACCGATTCGACGATGGTTTGCGCGTTGCAGGGGACCTCCAGCTGCAGATGCTTCTGAATGACCTGATATAAAAAACGAGGATCTTCGCGCCAGCGCGGGTTGGCCAGTTCGGCCTCCTGGGTCGTGCGCGCCCCGTACAGGGACAAGAAATGCTCAAACGCCTCCTGGAATTCCGGATATCCTTCGAGCGGCTCGATGCGCAATAGGAAATCATCCAGATCGTCAAATGTCGGCTCTTCGAGAAATGCTTTGCGAAGTGCGGGGTATTTGCGAATTTTGACGGCCATGTCGAGCAATTTCAGTCCCGGCGCTGCACTCTGGATATCGAGCAGCCCACTGAACAGGTAGTGCTCAATTTCGCGCGCCTCATCCTCGCCAAAATGCTGGATAAAACCGGAACACAATACGTATGAAGCGAGCATGATGCCACCCGCACTCAGCATATCGTAGGCACATTCGAAGAAAAGATGGTTCAGGCGTTCGAAGGCTTCCTGAATCTCATCTTTCGATGCATATTTGAGCTCAATGGCCAGCAGTTCATCGCGTTCCTGCTCGAACTTGCGTGCCCGGTCGTCCAAATGGGCTATGCGCTTTTGCAGTTTGGCCAGTTCCACCATCGAACGCGGAAGATTCTTGATAAAGTGAGATTTCCCAATCGGATCGACCGCACAGGCATATTCCCGAATATCCTGAATGCCCGCGACTTTTCCGAGGATGGCCGGGTTGATGAACGGGATTTGACTCATCACGCTGAGCATCTGCGAAATATTTAAATAGATATGCCCGTGAAACGTCGTAATGAAATCGTAATTATCGGGCACCGAAAGCCCGAAAGAAGCAAAGACAGTATCAAATCCCTGCCTTGCAATCGTTTTGCCCACGCTCCACGTCATTGGCGTCGAAACGCCCGAAAGTGCCTCGCCCACATTGACATTCGAATAGAGCGTCTTGGAGGCATGCTCATCATGCGCAACAATATCGCGGGTCTGCAGGATAAACAGCGTTTCTGCGGTAAAAGCAAATTCGATGTCCTGCGGATGGCCGAATTTCTGTTCGATGCTGCAGGCGGTTTGCGCAAGTTCTGCAAGCTGCTGCCCCGAAATGCAGTCATAGTCGATGTGCTCATTGGGATTGTTCTTATCGATGCACAGCGAAACGCCGGCTTTGCCATCGACGACATTGGCCCCCTGTCCGTTCGAAACGTTGACGAGCAGCTTGTCTTTGCCTTCCATGGGGTGCTGCGTAAAGACGACGCCGGCATTATCCGAGTCGATAAAAGTCTGCACAATGACAGCCATGGCCGGAACTGGCCCGCTCAGCGATGCCTGCGTCGGATACAGCAGCCGCTCGCGCGCATAAAAGCTCTGCCAGACGGTTTTGACCGCAGCGAGACATTCCTCGAGCGAGCGCACACCAATGACGCTCTGCTGCAAACCGGCAAACGAATGCGTCTGCGAATCTTCGTCGGTCGAACTCGAGCGCACCGCCCACCTTTCGGCCCCGACCTGCTGCATGGCTGTACGCATGGCGTCGACAAACTCAGGTTCAAAGCGTATCCCTTCGATGATCGAATGGATATCCGCATCATGCGATTTTTCGAGCGCAGCCTGTATTTGATCCTCAAACACCGCCGTCGAAATGACAAAGCCTTCCGGAACCCGAAATCCCGCCCGCATCAGCTGCGCCAAATTTTTGGCTTTGCCGCCAAAACGGGCGCGAACGTCATCTGCGTCCCCAAACTGTTGTGAAATCTGACTTATTGTATCGAATAACATTGAAGAATTCTCCAGCCCCCCGAACTGCATGTCATGCGAATGATGGCCGTATGCGGAATTGTAAGCAGCGCCTCGTGTGCCCAAAAGTCAACATATTCCGCGCCAATCTCATCAAACGTCAGCATGCGCTTGAGATGTCTGAGCGTTTCACCCGACCATTCCGGATGGACCAACGCATACTCGTCGAGTGCCTCCATAAACGGCCGCGAACGGATGACCTCGAGCAACTCACGTTTCGCATCCTCGGGCGTCCCCGCAACCGTGGGAACGGATGCCAGCTTCCAATGGCCATCCTCGGCCATTTGCCACGAAACATGCCCGCAAACGTCGTTTTCGAACGTCGCCTGCATGGTCAGCGCCGACGCATCGCCCTGCAAACTGTCGGCATATTCGACAAATGATTCGTAATTCTGCTCAAAATAATCCGCAAACGCCTCTTTCGAAAACTGAATCTTCCAGCCATCGCTCATCAGCGCATAGACTTCGTCCGCCCGGTGCTGATTGACGGCATCCGCAAATTGACGAACCGTCGCCTGCACATCCTGTTCGATGGCCTGGCGCGGCGCGGGCCCACTCGCACAAGCGGGGATGAGCATGATGATGAGCATGATGAAGAGAAGTGGTATGTTGTTCATGTTCCTAATGCGGAATGCGGAATGCGGAATTGGATGACAATGCCTAAGTTTTGGTCTGATGCTAAGAGTGAATGAGTTTTTAATTCGTAATGCGTAATTGAATGACAATTACCAATTGTAAAATCAAAAGAACATTAGGAATACCATCCATTATTCATTATTAATTATTAATTATCCATTATTAATTGCTCCCACGCTATTGCCTGCGGCAATACGCGCCGGGTGCGCCGCTATTGCATACGCGGCGCAATCATTTTTATGTGCGGCCTTCGGCCTTTTGCAATGCCTCGAGAAATTCTTCTTCGGTCCACAATTGGATGTTGGCCCCCTTGGCATTCAGATCCTGCGCTTTCTTCCATTTGCTGCTCGAAGTCGATGTCGCCACGAGTACAGACAGATTCTTCGAAACTCCGCTTGCAGCATTGCCGCCGAGCGCTTCGACCCTCGCCTGGGCTTCTTCGCGCTTCATACTTGCCAGAGTACCCGTAAACAAGAAACTCATGTTTTCGAATGGGCCGCCGACGGATGGTAAATCTTCGACCTCTTTAATCGTTATAAACTGTCTGAGATCCCGAATCAGTTCGCTTCGTTGTTTGAGCCCCTTCATGATATTCCAGGCAGTAATGCGCCGGCGTGCCTCGATACTTTGGCTAATATCATCGAGACTGGCTTGCTTAAGCTGTTCGAATGTCGGGAAATCTTCGGCCAAAGATTGTATATTCTTTTTATTTGCATCGCTGGTTGCCAGTCGTTCAAGATATTGCTCAAAGGACTCATTGGCTTTCATATTGCCTTTCTGAACAGATGCCAGATATTTTTTATCAGACATTGTCAGTTTTTGAATGCCTTTTTCCTGTATAATATATTGTTCGAACTGTGCCGAATCTGCATTTTGTAAAATATCTTTGGATATATATTTGTTAAGTATAATCTTTATTATTTTTAATGTATCCGGCTTTAAGAATAAATGGGTTAAAAACTGTTCAACCGTTTCATTCGTTTTAATAGCTTCGCTATTCTGTATCTGTTCATAAATGAGTTTGCATGTACTTGTAATATCCTTAATCGAACCGCTTGTAATGGCTGCAAGATCTTCTATTTTTACAGCGAGCAATGCATCGAGCGTTTTAAAAGTTTTTTCGAGTTGTTTGCTCATTTCGCGGCCCAACGAGGGGATCGAAAGTGATTCCAGAAAAACAGCCAGCGTAACAGTTTTGGAATCCTGAATGGATTGATATAATTTTTGAGGCAGAATACCTTTGATTTCAACCTTCGAATTGTCCGTCGGATCATTCGAAATTGCCATGGCAATATCGCTCGGGGTCAATCGATATAAATCTGCCGGCGTACTAATCAATTTGGAATCATATAAACTTTCTATAATCTTTTCGCCAAATCCCATGCAATTGATGACTTTAACATAATTCTCGATGAGAGCCTGCCCCGTCGAAGGGCAATTGTCAGGATCGGAGCATGCCAGATAGTATATTCCGTCTTTCGCTGAATATTTAGTTTCGGTCGGCGCACCGCACGATGGGCATTTTTGCGGGATTTCGACGGGGATGCCATCTTCGGGCTCGCTCATGACCATTTCGGCACAGGGAATGACGCCCCCCCGGCGCGAGACCAGCAGCCGGGAACCCAATTTTAAATGCGTAGTTTTATCGCGCGAATCGGGGTCTTGGGGATCGAAGATCGGGAAATTCTCGACATGACCGGCATGGACGAGCGTCGCACGCTGGATTTCTGCATCCGACAAGACGAGCATGTCGAAATTGGCCACTGGGGTAATGACGCCCGTTTTTGAAACTTGCCAGTCGACGCTCCGAAGCGTCGTTTCGCCTTGTTCCCCCTGAAATTTAAAGGCGATCGAGTGTTTGGGGTGATGGGCAGTTACCCCCTGGCGGCGCTGTTCCTCGACGCTGTTGGCTTTAAAGACAATGCCGTCGGCATCGAAATCCCACTCGGGGCGCTCGGCGAGCATGCGATGAAAATAGGCATGGATTTGCTCGCGATTTTGCACAGTTGAATAAGGAACCGGCCGACGAATCAGCTCATGTTCGACGACGATAAATCCAAGCTCCTTGAGTCTGGCCAGTTTTTCAATTTCAGTCTCAAAAGACTCGCCAAACAACTCGTAGGCAAAGTAACTCAACCCATAATGCGCTGTTTCGGCGGGGTCTTTTTGTTTTAGACCGCCAACGGCGAGATTTCGCGGGCTCATGGCGGCATCTTCGAACTTTTTAAAGGAAGACAGCGGCATATAAACTTCGCCGCGCACCTCGATATTCGATGCCTTTATTTTATGGGGAATGGCCTTGATATATCGAACATTGGGCGTGATATCGTCGCCTTCTTCGCCATTGCCCCGAGTCGATGCCAATACGAGATTGCCGTCACCGTCGTACAGCAGGCTGCACGAAAGACCATCCAGCTTTGGGCTGCCCACGAGATCGCTGTGAATGTCTTTGGCCCATTCGGCAACGGTTTCGGCATCATAAGCCTTGTTCAGTGAGAGCATGCTGATTTCATGGCGCACCTTGCGGCGGCCATCCTTGCCGACGCGGCCGGTCTGTCTGTTCTGCAGGGCCGGTTCCGGCTCGGAACTGCTCTCAAAAAAACGGTTTAAGATGGGATGATCGGGGTTGAGTTCTTCCAGCCGGCGTCTCAGCCTGTCATATAGGGCGTCCGAAATTACCGGATGACCGCTTTCATAGAGGGCGTCGTGATGTTGAATGATACTGGCAAGCTCGTCCGCATCCATGCTTAGAAAAGAAGATTCAAGATGTTTTTCTTCAGACTGCCTTTCTTCAGCTTGAGGTTCCGGCGCTTTGAGCGAGGAAAAAAGTGATAGCTGTATGTTCTTTTTTTGTGCCATTTTGCTATTGGTCATTTGTTATTACAAACGTTCCTACTGTGAATCAAAGGACGTCACATTCTTTTGTTTCGCCCTTACAGGACGATTTTATGGGGGAAATCTCATTTTCCCGGGGTTACGCCCTTCGGGCTCACCTCGCGCTGTGATATTTCGCCCCTTCAGGGCGATCATCTAGTAATCATCTGGTTTTTGGTAATATTCTATCATGTTAACCGATTATAGAATTTTTGAGGTTCTCCCTACAGATTTGTAAATTCAATTGCGCATTGCGCATTGCGAATTGCGAATTAGAAAACAATTCCGCATTCCGAATTCCGCATTAAAACCCAAAGCTTACCATCAGCGGCATCACGGTTTGCGAGGTTTTGTCGGATTTCTTATCTTTTTTCCAATAGTGGGAAGTTTCCATCGCGACCAGTGTCGTGATGATGGGCGTAACCAATACGAGGATGGCACTACAGATGGGATAATCATCGGCAAGGAAATAAGCCGTCAGATCGGCAATCAATGCACCTGCATAAGCACCGACAAAGGGCTCCCAGTAACCCGACTTGGTATCGGTGAGCCATCCGCCTAAGATTGCCCCTGATGCAATGCCCGCGGGATAAAGAATTGCTGCGGAAATAATTGCTGGACGAAGATCGGTGGGTTTAACCAAAAGACTGGTTAAAAGCGCAGTGCCGCCAACGGCAGTACCAAACAAAGTCCCCATGCCGAATTCAGAAAACATGCGCAGGGCAGGATGTGCCGTATCATTCTTCTTTTGATTTTGAACGACATCGGGCGATTCCTGGGCATACGCCTGCGAGGCCGGATAAATCCCGGCAAGGCATAACCCCAGCATCAACACGATGAGATAGAGTAGTTTGACTGTCATTGCTGTTACTCGTGGTCTTCCCCGTCGTGATCGTGTTCTCCGCCGTCATGCTCGAGCTGATGGTTAATTTTGCGGATTTCCTCAACGGTTGGGGCCGGTGACGATGAGAACTGCATTTGGATATCGAGGGTTGCGCCCTCCGGCAACGGCCAATGCTGACAGGCTTTGGTAACACAGGATTCGAAATCTTCTGCGGTTATGCTGGTTTTCTTAATCGTGCAGTTGCTTGTTTTATTTTCGGCGCTTGTAAGGCTAATGGTAATATCCCCTTCAGCATTCGAATCAAATGCCAGAACGCGCATGTAACATGCCCGAATGGCATTTTTGACGAATTCGTAAGAGAGCTCGGCATCGTTGAGGGAGACTTTGTCGTTGTGATCGAGAATCTCGAGTTTGACGGAAACGCGCGGCGGTAAGATCTGCCCTTCATCAGCCAGTTTCTTGGCTTGTGCACGATCACGCTCATGGCGTGCTTTTTCGGCGGCAATTTCCTCGGGGGACTGGCTGGGTTGATTATCCGGCTTTACGGCTTGGGGCGGATTATCGGCTTGAGGAGCGGCCGGTTTGACTTGGCAGCCATAAGCCCCGGCAAGCAATAATACTGAAGCAATAATTATTTTTTTCATGGTATCACAAAAGAAGCAGGTTCATTGAGAATCGTAGAATACAACATGCCATGCATGCTGCATTTTTACATTTACTGACTAATGCAAATTGCGGCAATACGCAAGACCGGGAATGCTTTGGAGCAGAGATTTACCCTCTTTAACAAAAGAACTCGCCATTTAAGCCTCTATTTGCTAGATTTAAAGCGGAGGAATCGCTCTTTGTATCCGGCATAAACGCTTTGGGGGATGACACTATTATACCATGCAGCGCATACAAAAACTCAGAGAAAATATTCATTCCGTCCTGCATGGTCAGGATCAGGCTGTCGAAATGGCGATCATTTGCTTTCTTGCATCGGGCCATCTTCTAATCGAAGATGTTCCTGGGGTGGGTAAAACGACGCTTGCATCAGCGTTTTCGCAAAGTCTCGGGCTGGAGCATCGGCGCATTCAGTTTACTTCGGATATATTGCCGTCCGATATACTCGGCGTAAATATATATGATCCCAAGACGACGCAGTTTATATTTCACGAGGGGCCGATATTTACCAATATTTTGCTGGCCGATGAGATCAACCGTGCAGAACCGCGGGCTCAGTCTGCTTTGCTCGAAGCCATGTTTGAACAGCAGGTCAGTATCGATGGCGTCACGCGTGCACTTCCCAATCCTTTTATGGTGATTGCGACACAGAATCCCGTCGATTTTGCCGGTACCTTCCCATTGCCGGACAGCCAGCTGGACAGATTTCTGTTTAGAATTTCGATGGGTTATCCCGATGAGGATGCCGAACGTGCGATCCTTCGTTCAGACATTCGTCGTGCAGAGCTTAAGCCGGTACTCACAAAAGAGGATATTGTGGATCTCATCCAAAAGGTAAAGGCAATTCACGTCTCTGAAGAAATCATCGATGTGGTGCTCAAAATCATCCATGCGACGCGAAACCATGCACTTATTATCCAAGGGGCATCTACGCGAGCTATGCTCGATTTGCTGGATGCCGCCAAAGCGCGGGCTTTTATTCGCGAACGCGATTTTGTACTCCCCGATGATATTCATGCACTGGCGCCTTATGTACTTGCTCATAGGATGCGCCTCGTTGCGCGAGCCAATACCGATGCGGATGCAATCATTCGGTCGTTATTATAGGAGGGTTGGATGAAAGGAGTAAATCGTTACGGGCTTTGTATTCTTTTAGGTACACTCATCACGTGCGGCTTCAGTGCCTGCGAGAGTGATTCGACACAGGTATCTGATGTCCCGGAGGAAACCAAATGCCCGGCAGATCAGCACCTCGTCAGTGGCGAATGCCAGCCTGTTGTCGTTGAGGAACCTCCAACAGAAGATCCCCAATGCAACGAAGGGGAACAACTCGTCAATGGCGAATGCCAGCCTGCTGTCGTTGAGGATCCTCCAACAGAAGATCCCCAATGTAACGAAGGGGAACAGCTCGTCAACGGCGAATGCCAGCCGATTGCCACAGAGGATCCGCACCCAGAGGATCCAACGGGAGGAGATTACGTCGGCGATGATCCAGATCCGGAAGATCCCGGCACGACGCCAACAGATCCCCCTGGTTCGGATCCGGTTATTCCTGGGGATGATGAGGAGGATCCGCCCGAGGTTACCGATCCTCCGGCAGATGAACCGGTGACTCCTGAGCCGGCTGAAATGCTCGTTACACCGCTGGATGGTCTTGTTACCATTCAAAATACGCTCGATGCCCACATCAAAATCTCACTGAACCGGGCACCGGCTAAAGAGGTCGTCATTCCCGTCAAAAGCGACAATACCGCCGTTGGGAAACTTTCTGCCGAGAGTCTGACCTTTACCTCTGAGAATTGGAATAACCCGCAAACGGTAACCGTCGTAGGTGCAAAAGAGATTTTGCCCGACAAAGAAACCCCTTACACCATTACGGTCGGTCCATCCCAGAGTGAAGACACTGATTTTGACAAGCTCGAAGCCATCACAATTCAGGCTAAGCATTATACGGTAGAAGAAAGCAGTCCTTCGACGGTAGCTCCCAAATCACTTAAACTCGACAAAGAGACTGCCAATCTTCTTTTACTTGGAAAAGAAGTGACGATTACAGCTGATCTCGACAAAAATGCGACGGATCAGACGGTGTATTGGGAAATTAAGAATACGACGGATAAAGTGGAATTCCAGCATCTCGTCAGTGTTCAATACAATATGAAGAAGCACAGCATTACGCTCAAGAGCAACGTCGTTCTCGACAGTGCAGACTGCAAATCGATGAAGCTGGATCTTGCCCGTACTCTCGAAGTCACAGCGAAACACAGCAGTGGTTTATCTGCCACAGCGACGGTTGAGCTTAAACCCTATATTGCTCTAGAGAATACTCTGACTACGCTCAAGAAATTCCGTGACTTCAACACCCCAGGTTATAAGAATCTCACCCCGGAAAAAGGAAAATATGAAAAAGGCGAGTTGGAGTGCCATTATTATGATGATCACTCGGTGCAGGTATTGAATAAAGATATGAATACCTATTATGTCGATCCGCTCATGTACAAAGTCGATGGATCGAACTATGGTACCCGCGCAAGTGTTTTAGCAGCAGCCCGATTCCTGGCTGTACAATTCCCCAAGGATGTGCCTTACGACAGTGCGGGTAATACAAAGCTCAGCCCGATGCCTGTGACGGTCGGAAGATATACCATGTCCACGTATGAAGCCGCCAAAGACACAGCTGATTATAAAAAACGCGTCCGTATATTTGGTTTAAACCTGACCGATAAAGCGTACAATAGTTTTTCGAGCTTTACAGATGATCATGTCATCATGGGTGGAAAGGACCAGGAGGTCATTACGCCCTGGGGATGTGAGGTTAAAAATACAAAGGGTGAAGATACGGGGCGCAATGGCTTAAGATGTTCCGGATTTGTGAGCTGGGCGCATCGCAACGGTCGTTTTTATATGAATGACTGGGGTACCGTGTTACTCTCCCAAACCAACAAAAACTTCCCAAGTTATTATCAATGCAAAGACAGCGATGGCAAATATCAGCGCATGTTCAGATGCAAAGAACGCGTAAATAATAATAAAGTCGGTGGCACATCCAATGCGAACGGTCAATTCGAGAGTGCTTACAATAAATTCAATGCTTTAAAAGAATCGGACTTTGTCGATATCAGTACATTGACCAATAAGTCTGACTTCAAAGCGGGTGATTTATTGTGGTCGAGTACTTATAAAGGCTGCAAATACAGCAGTTCACTCAAACATTGCGACATTAATACATGCAGCAACGGCGGCGGCCATGTTGCCATGATTCTTGGCATTTCACGCAATGCAGACAAAACGATTAAATATGTTTATGTCGCCGAGGCAATTGGCAGAAACGGCAACTATCTGGATGCCTATACCATCGATGAACTCAAAGAAAGATGGAAGAATTCCGGCACGCAAAAGGAATCGTGTACATCCTATAAAGACACGCGATTAATCAAGATGGATAATGTCTACAATTATGCACACAATAAGAATCCCAATAAAGTGAAGGAGGATTTAAATACCTATAAATATACGGAACTGTGGTTCTAAAAAAATGAGCAATGAGTAATTGGGGCGTTCTGATTGTCGTTTTACATTCCAATTGCCCATTGCTCATCCGGAGATCCATTCTCTTTTTGGATATTGCTCTTAAAAAGGCTCAACCCCATAGAAGTCCCGAATGACTTCCTGAAGCGTGCTCAAGGTTGAGCCTTTGCTGCCCAAATAGTAGCTAAAACGATATTGATTTTTGTCATAGCCGTCGATTTTGTCTGTTTCATTATTAAAATAGGAAACATAATCCTGGTAGCGCTTCTTTTTAACATCCGAAGAAGAATATTCCCAGTCGATTTCCATCCGGACACCGATTTTTGTCGCAGATCCTTTCTTTTCACCGACGATTTTGCATTCGTTGTCACTGTCGCGCAGCCATGTCGCGGCCTGTTTGTATGTACTTTGTTTGACGGCATCCAGATTTTCAGGTTGTTCCTCCTCTGTAAAATAATGGCTCGGCTGCATCAGTACTTCATCAAAAATGGTCGCTTTGTTGATGACATTTCCCATCGTGCCGATATGTTCTTGAATATATTCTTTGCTAAAATATTTACTATGGCTATTGGGATAATAGGGAGCCCACAGAAAGAGCTTGGATTTCCATGTTAAATCATCCGATTTGACCGTGCGATGGACATTGTTCGAAATATCCTTAAACATTTTAATATGCAGATGAGCATTCAAATTACTGGCATCGGCGGCTTTATAGCAATTGGAAATATAAACCTCTTCACTGTTCATATAAATGCCTTCGACGTAATCGTTCCAGATTTCAGCTCCCAGCATAAAACGCAAATCATCGATGTATTGATTGATGACTTCGGTGTGTTTTGTAAAGAATTCCGTATCATCCAAACCTTTTTCTTTGATGTCTGTACATGGCCGAATGGCCGGAGTTCCAATCCAGACGCGTTTATTTTTGCCATTCGTCGATTTGATAATCGTCATAATGGTTTCGCGCATGGATTGTATAAGTTTGGGATAGAGATTCTCTTCATTGCCAAGGCCATAGGCAGGAAATCCGTCTGTCGGGCTGAGTACAAAATGTGTCACACCAAAATTATCAATCTCTTTTGATGTATATTGCTCGTATGTTCCGGTTTTTCCATTGTCTGTATTATAATAATCGCCGACATACAGGAAGACCATCTTATTGGGGCATCCATCGGCGCATGGGTGTTTTGACGCGCAATCTGTTTTGCAAGTAGCATAGGTTTCGTCGGCATCACAGGTGCCATTTCCGCAGGGTGGACATACCTTGCAGTCGGCTTCACAAGTCAGACAGGTTTCCTCGCCATTACATTCGCCATCGCCGCATTTGGGTTCGGGCTTACATGAACCGCAGTCAGCTTCGCAGTTGGAGCAATCTTCGTAGCCATTGCATGAACCATCACCGCACATAGGCTTGGGATCATCGCATTTGCCGCAGTCGGCCTCGCATGAGGAACATGTTTCACCATCCTTGCACTCACCATCACCGCAAATTGGAACAGATACACAAGGACCGCAGTCGGCTTCGCAGCTGCTGCATGTTTCGCTAGTATCGCATTTGCCGTCGCCGCATTTGGGTGATGGGGACGAATCCTGAATACAAGTTGAACCGGATTTTTTGTAGCCATTCTCACAATCAAAATCACAGCCCTTTGAGGTGCATTTGGCAATCGCGTGCTCAGGGGCTGAGCATTGATTGATATCGCAATTCTCCTGTGCATTGGGATCTGCCACGCACTTGAGCTGGTCCTTGTCGCATACGGGTTTATTGCCGGTACAAGGCGTCTCTTTCCATTCTCCATTGCGGCAGTTTATGACATATTGAGAGCCGTCCGTATGTGTATCACAACGCACGGTGCCATTTTCGCAAGTGACTGGTTCGGGGGTTGGGAGCGGTGTGGGGGGAAGGTTTCGGCTGTCATCTTCGGAGCAGCCCAGGCAAAGGGCAAGCATTGAGAAGAGGAAGATATGTTTTTTCATAACAGGTGCACCTTTTTTGATGAAGATTGTGAAAAGGGTTATGTCTTCAAAGACAAAAGCCAATCACAATCTATTATTTGCTGAGAATTACAATTGTACGTGGCTTGGAGGTATAGTTTTTACTGACCGTATTCATACCGTTAAGATTGATATTCTGCGATTTTTTTGTATCAAGTGATGTGTCCTTGGTAAATATATCAAAGTCGTAATAACTTTGAGTATCCATCAGGACTTTCCAGTTTCCATCCGGTAATGAAAAGGTCTTTTCACTATTGGCATCCATGTTGATAATCACAAATAGTTCCGGAGTGCTGTTGTTTTTCGGATAATACATCGCAATGGATCTTCCTTCCCAGGCAGTCTGTTCGGTCATGCCTTGCGGATACCACCACTGGAAAGTATTATTATATTCTGAAGGAGAAAGATGAACTTTATATTTCTTTCGGATTTGAATTAAAGAACGGACGAAATCATGCATTCGGACTTTGTCGTCCATAGAGAGCCAGTCGCCCCAGCGGAACCAGTTATATTCATTATCGGCGCTGTCAGGATATGCGTTGGTATTGCCGAATTGGGTTCGCATATATTCATCGCCTCCGAGGATCATGGGGCTGCCATGACTGATCATCAGCAGTGCAAAGGCGTTACGGATCATCTGGCGTTTGAGGGCTTCTTTCTCTTTCTTTTCACATCTGCCATCGCTGCCGTATCCGTTGTTTCCGGATTCGGCGCACCAGTTGCGCGAAACGTTATCTGACTCATTACTCGATATATCACAAGATGACATATATGCTGAGTCACAGCAGATGGGATTGATTGAACTGCATCCGTTTACTTCTTTTGCGTAGGTGTTTAAATCATAGAGCGTAAAGCCATCATGCGCAGTGATATAATTGACAGAATGATAGGGTTTTCGATTATCGCCGAATTCCTGGAACATTTTGCTTGATCCAGTGAGTATATTACCGAGCGTGATGTCTTTAGTCCAGTTAGGGGCTCGCGTTTCTGTGGACGACAGCGGGTAACTATCGTTATTGACGAGTGCGCGTATCATATCCCGAAAACGCCCGTTCCATTCGTACCATGCATAATTATCTTTGTTGGTTGCTTTGGGGAAGAGGCCATTGACATACTGGTTGAGGCTCCATGCTTCGGCAATAAAGCGTGTGTTGTATTTTTGCAAGACCTCGTCGTTGATAATGTCCTGTACGACCGTATTGGCAATGTTCTTTTGCCAATACGCATTATCACCCGAAGAAGTATCGCCCTCGGGCCTCACTTTGGCATCATCGACGCCCAGGATCGAAGCGAGTTCGAACCGGAATCCATCGACATGCATTTCTTCAACCCAGAACCGCAGGTTGTCTATGATAAAGCGACGGAATGGCTTGTAGTTGGTGCGCATCTGATTTCCGTAGCCCGTTTCATTGAGATATGTCTGATTGGGCTTTTTCGAACTATCGCTAAGGAGGTGGTAATAGGCTTTGTTGTCGAGCCCTCGCCACGAGTAGATGCTTGCAGCAGTTGGGTCGTCAAAGTTGTTGTATTGTTCGTAATTAAAGCCAACGGATTTTTTCAAAAAAGCCCCTTCGCCAGTATGATTATAGGCGACATCGAGGATGACTTCGATGCCAGCCTGGTGGAGCTTGTCGACCATTTCCTTAAATTCATCGTGTACGCCATTATTCTTATTTTGGTTGATTGAAGTGGCATAGCGTTGTTCAGGTGCAAAGAAGGCAATGGTATTGTATCCCCAGTAGGTGCCGTCATCATTTTTTTCAGCAACGGGCATGAGTTCTACAGCAGTGATGCCGAGATCCGCGAGATATTGTGCTCTTTCACCCACCCCCTTCCATGTGCCGGGATTGTTTACATCGGGGGCTTTAGCCGTAAATCCTTTGGGATGAATTTCATAATAGATCATATCGCTGGCAGCATGACCGGCGAAAGCATCGCCTTTTTTGCGATTTTCGCGCCATGTTTTTTCGTTTTGGCTCCATTGATATTCGCTCTTGATAATGACTGATTTCGGTGCCGCTTTCCATGTTGAGACGTCGCGTGCCACACCAGAATAGGGGATTCCCGAATTCCAATCGAAGTCGCGATGGATGCGTCGTGCATAGGGATCGATTAAGAGTTTATTGGGATTGTAGCGGTTGCCTTGGTCATCGCAGTCGGTGATATAACCGTTGGCTGAGTTGGGATAGAATTGATCTGTGTATTCCCAGTTGGGGCCAAAAGCAATATAGCCATAGTGTGTTCCGACACCGATGTCATGGACAAATCGAGTCCAGATACCGCTGGTTTCATCTTTGGTCATGGGAATGCGTCTTTGGGGCTGATCGGTATCGGGATTTTTGCTGTCAAAGATGAGGAGTTCGACGCGTGTGGCATGCTCGGCAAAAACGGCGAAATTTACACCTTTATCGACGATGTAAGCTCCCAGTAAGTCGTACAGCTGATCGCCAGAAAACGATTTGAGCGATGGTGCGATAGGTTCAGTATCGCATGATCCGCAGTCTATTTCACAGGTGTCGCAATCTTCAATGTCGTCGCACTGGCCGTTTCCGCAGGTATCTGTGATTTCACATTCTCCGCAGTCTTTTTGGCAGCTTGTGCATGTTTCTTCTGCATTGCAATTGCCGTCGCCACAATAATCGGAATTGCATGCCCCACAATCTTTAAGACAGCTCACACAGGTTTCATCATCCTCACATTTTCCGTTTCCGCATGAGTTGGCTGAACTTTCATCGGCAATACATGCTTTTTGGACTGTGCTGCAGATGGGGGTATCTCCCTGACATGTGATCGTCTTCCAGGTGCCGTCTACACATTGATTCAGTATCTGATTGCCATCGGGATCCGCCTTGCACAACACGGTATCTTTTTCACATTGCGAATCATTGCTTACGTCGGCGCAACCCGCGCACATTGCAATTATACAGAACGAGAGGCAGGTAATATACTTTTTCATTTTTTATCCTCTGTATAAAACTGGATCAAGTGGGCATGCAGCCGCTTGATGTAAACAAATGATGAATAGCAAAATCCGCAGATATTTTATAGGGGGATATCTGGCAAAAGGCTGGTTTTGAACGATATGGACGGCAATTTGTCAGGGAATTTGCATGTCGGGCGTTTGTATTTTTAGAATGAAAAGATTTGTTATCGTGTTATTCGATTGGGAATAAAGGGCAGAATCGAATGATAAAAATCAGGCCGTGCGTATTTGCGCAGCAAATAGCACGGCCCAAAGAAGGCGTATTGCCCCGCAGGGGCAATAGCCGATGACAATCTATTATTTGCCGAGAATAACGATAGTACGAGGTTTAACGCCGTACGACGCAGAAACCGTGCTAATTCCATCGAGGCTGACGTTCCGGGAGAATTTTTTATCGAGTCCTGGATCATTGTTAAATACATCGTGATCATAGTAGCTCTGCGTATCCAGCAACACTTTCCATTCGCCGGCAGGCAATGTAAAATCGCGATCTTCGAAAGCTTCCATATTGATCATCACGAAAAGTTCCGGAGTACTATTCTTTTGTGGATAATACATGCCAAGAGATTTGTTGTTCCATGCATTATCGCTCGAGAACCCATTGGGATACCACCAAAGATAATCTTTACCTTCGCCTTCGGAAAGATATTCTGCCGGGGAGAGATGTTCTTTATATTTTTTACGAATTTTTATCAGCGTACGAACGAAATCAAACATGCGGTTGGAGGCATCATCGCTAATCCAGTCACCCCATCGGAACCAGTTCCACGGATTGTCTGCGCTATCGGGATAGGCATTGTTATTTCCGTATTGCGTGCGCATATATTCATCACCGCCGAGGATCATGGGACTGCCGTGACTAATCATCAAGAATGCAAAGTAATTTCGTATCATCTGGCGTTTGAGGGCCTCGTGATAAGCGTCATTACAAATACCCTGCGTATTTTTATTTTCATTATAATTACATCCGGCTTCCCAGCAATGATCGCCTTCACATCCACCTTCCCAGCAGTCTGCAATTTGACACCAGTTACGCGAACGATTATTGTCTTCGCCGCTGATGGTATCACAGAAGGCATTATACGCATCACCACAGCAGATTGTATTAATCATGCTGCATTTATTATTCTTTTCCCAGTAAGTGACGAGATCGTAGAGTGTAAATCCATCGTGTGCAGTGAGGAAATTGACAGAATGATAAGGTTTACGGTTATCGCCGAATTCCTGGAACATTTTGCTCGAACCGGTGAGAAGATTGCCGATTGTAATATCTCTATCCCAGTTTGGAGAACGCGTTTCGGTTTCGGATAGTTTGTAGTTATCGTCATTGACGAAGGGGCGGATCATATCACGGAAACGTCCGTTCCACTCGCTCCAGGCAAAATTGTCTTTATTGGTGGCTTTGGGGAAAAGGCCATTGACGTACTGGCTGAGGCTCCACGGTTCGGCAATGAAACGGGTATTGTATTTCTGCATGCGTTCATCGTTGATGATATCCTGAATGACGGTATTGCCGACATTCGCTTCCCAATAGGGATTGTCGCCACTGGAACTATCACCATTGGTCGTCACTTTGGCATCATCGACACCGAGGATAGAAGCGAGGTCGAAACGGAAGCCATCGACGTGCATTTCTTCGACCCAGAATCGAAGGTTATCGAGGATGAAGCGCCGGAAAGGCTTGTTGTTTGTGCGCATCTGGTTGCCGACACCAGTTTCGTCAAGGTAGGCCTGATTGGCTTTTCCGGCCGTATCGTTGACGAGGTGGTAATAAGCTTTGTTATCGAGGCCGCGCCACGAATAGATTGTCGCGGCAGTTCTGTCGTCGAAATTGGCCTGAGTGCCGTAATCATTTTGAGGATCTTGGACTTTGCTACGCCAGAAGCCACCTTCACCCGTGTGATTGTAGACGACGTCGAGAATGACTTCGATGCCGGCCTGATGGAGTTTATCGACCATTTCTTTGAATTCGTCGTGCACACCATTTGTCTTTTTTTGGTCGATAGCCGTAGCAAAGCGTTGTTCAGGTGCAAAGAAAGCGATGGTGTTGTAACCCCAGTAGGTGCCGTCATCGGGTTTTTCAGCTATGGGCATGAGTTCGACTGCTGTGATGCCGAGATCGGCGAAGTATGATGCTTTTTCGCCAATACCGCGCCATGTTCCCGGGTTGCTGATATCCATTGCTTTGGCGGTAAATCCTTTGGGATGAACCTCATAATAGATGAGATCATTGGCGGCATGCCCTTCGAAGGCATCGCCTTTCATGCGGTTTTCACGCCATTTAATTTCGTTATCGCTCCATTGGTATTCGCTTTTGATGACGACGGATTTGGCAGCCGATTTCCAGTCAGAATTTTCGCGTTCCGTACCCGAAGCGGGATTGCCTCCGCTATACCAGTCAAAATCCTTGTGAATACGTCGCGTATAGGGATCTATGAGTAGTTTATTGGGGTTGTAGCGGTTGCCTTCTTCATCACAATCGGTGATAAAACCTTCGGAAGAATTAGGGTAGAATTTTGAATTATAAGGCCAGTTTGGACCAAAGGCGATGTATCCATAGTGTGTACCGACGCCCAGACCATAGACGTACAGTGTCCAAATGCCGCTGGTTTTGTCTTTGGCCATGGGGAGGCGAATGGAGGGTTGAGCGGTATCGGGATTTTTGCTGTCAAAGATGAGCACCTCGACGCGCGTGGCGTGTTCGGCATAGACAGCGAAATTGACGCCTTTGTCAATGACTGTAGCGCCCAGGATATCATAAAGCAGATCTCCCTTAAGTCCCTGAGCTACGAAAGAGGGGGCGAGTGCTTCGCTGTCATAGACACTGTGTGAATTATCATCACAGGAAGTCAGCGCCATGCCTGAGAAAAACAGTCCAGAAACCAGCGCCAGCCGGCGCACCCATGCAAATCGTCGGTAAATACTCATGCGCTTAATCCTTTAATTTCCAAACGATGATATGTCGGTCTTTGGTCAAAGTAATGGTATTTGTTTCGTAGACGGGCTCACTTTCGTTGAGCAGATTGATCCAGCCTTTGGTGCCCACATTCACAGTATAGGTCTGATCTTCATCACTGTCGCTGATGCCAACCAGAATTGTCTCCCCGTCTCCTTGCATTAAGTACATATAAGAGCGATCGTAGGCATCGATATTCTGGCGTTTGCCGTGATAGAGGGCCGGATGCGCGTGGCGGAGTGTACCCAATTTTTGAACAAGGGCAAGTGTATCGGCCTGCTGTGGATTGAGTGCGTTGTCGAATTTCATCATGCGCCTGTTATCGGGGTCATTGGCACCTTCCAGTCCGAATTCATCGCCATAGTAAATCATGGGGATATTGGGGCTGGTCATCAAAAACACCCACGCGAGCTTTAACTGCCGATAGGCCCATGCGTCAGTGACTTCGGGATTCTTGGATTTTTTATCTTCGGCATCGTGATGAATATGGGAAATCGCGCGTGCGACGTCGTGATTACCCAGGAAAGTACTCATAATGGCGCTGCCATAGGAACCATCTCCCTCATCACCGGTGACAAAATCCTTGAGATCCCAGAATTTGCCGTCACCATTCATGATGGATTCGCGCAGTTTGTTGTAGAGGGGAAAATCAAATTGCCCGTGCAGCAAGGCACTTCCGATATACTGTTTGATTTTCCATGCGCCATCGAACGTTTCACCGACGATATAAAAAGTCTGTCCGCTGGCAGCCATCATTTCGTCAATGTTCATGCGCAGTTCGCGGATGAACTCAATCGGCATGTGTTTTACGGCATCGAGGCGGAATCCATCAATTCCGGTCGTCCGAATCAGCCATTTGGCGTGTTCGAGTACAAACTCACGCACTTCGGGCAGATTGTAATTAAAGTCGGGCAAATTGGGATCGAACCAGCACGTTTCGGGGATGATATTCCAGTTTGCCTGCGACAGATTTCCCTGTGCATCGTAAGGTCCTTCACACAGAATCGAGTCATCGCCGGCGCGATCCGAAAAATTGAACCATTCGGGATGCTGCAGATATACGGGGCTGTCGTCGGCCACATGATTGGCAGCGAAATCGACGAGTACGCGGATACCTCGGTCATGACATGATTTGACAAGTGCCCTGAGTTCATCGAGCGAGCCGAAATGTGGCTCAATCGGCGTCAATGCCACGCCGTTTGACTGCGCCCCAGCAAACATGGATGCTGTTTTGTCCGAATAACCGGTTGTAATCGGCCAGTATGAGTGATACGCGGAAGCAGTCCCTGCCGCTTTCTGAGTGTTCATGCTCACCGACGATATCCAGAGCGCCGTCACACCCAGTCGGTCAAAATACCCCGCTTCCACCTTTGCGCGAAGGCCTGCGAAATCACCGCCCATCCAATCGTTTGCAATTCCGAGAGGTGCGTCATTTTGCGTGTTGCCGTTAAAGAATCGATCGGTAAAAGCGAAGTACAAAATCGCGCTGCCCCAGTCAAATGGCTTTGATTCGTTCCATACCGGGACGTAAAGCGGTTCGATTTCGACGTTGTTGGATGAGGTAGCTTTGATGACGTATACGCCTTTTCGCCCATCCATGGGGTTTTGGATATGGATGAGTGTTCCCGGCACGGAGGCGATTTCGATCCCATTGGCTTCGACCTGAATCTTTACGTCTCCAGCATAGTGATAGGGATCCACCAGAGAGACATCAAACGAAACCGTATTGTTGCTGACAACGGGTGATGATGATAGCTTGAGTTTTGGGCCGACTTTTTTGGAGCAAGGCTGAATCCAAAGCGCGAGATCATCGCCATTTTCATCACCTGCGGTTTTCCAGCCATTTTCGTTGCCCCATCCTGCAACAAAAAATTTGTAATTATAGACGCCAGGGTCAATGAGGAATGTGCCGATAAATCTTCCGGGTGATTGTTCATCCAGTTGATACGTCGAATGCTGCCATTCGTCGAAACTGCCAGTCACATAGACTTTTTGGCCGGTGGCATTGGGGTTTTCGTATACGAACGTCGTGAAGCAGTCTTGTGTGGCGGTGCATACATCCTTGCCGGCATAGCCCATTTCACATCCGCATTGTGGGGTATTGCCGACGACGGTGCAGGTTCGGTGTTCACCTTCGCATTGTCCGGTACAGATACTGTCCGGAACACATTCTGTTTTGACCAGATGGTATCCCGATTTGCACAATGTGCATAAGCCTTCACTGTCTGTGGTGTATTCTTTGTCGCAGTTACACACTTCGGCAGTGGCGTTATAGTAGCACGCACCGTGACCACAATATTTATCGCACATTGCTTGCTTATCGTTGGAGTCTTCGCAGCCAATCAAACTAAGACATGCCAACACAATGAGTCCGGCCAATTTTCGCATTCGTTCCTCCACGCATTTGAGCAAGTCAATTGCCCTCTCTTATATACGTGAATTTGGGTTCTCTGTTCAAGCTCAGGGGATAAAATTTCGTATCCCGGGGGGATAATTCAACCAAAAAAAATGCGCATCGTATCCGGCCGAAAGGGCGGATAGATGCGCAAGGCGCGGCGTATTCGGCCATAAGGCCGAATAGCGCGCGATCACAAACGACAGGATTAATTAATCGGTTGATAGGTCTTAGGCGGAACCACGAAATACACGATGGCGGAATTGAGGACAGAGCCATCGCCTTTCACCATCACGCGGGCCTGATAGATCGAAGTTTTGTCTGTGGGTTGGAATTTATTTTGTTTTTCGACGGGGACGACATTGTAGCAAACGACCTTACCGGGGAGCATGTTATCGATGCCGTCGCATTTGGTTACGCCATTATCCTGTTCGCAGGTCTGTTCTTCCTTAATCGTTCCCTGGACTTCGACGCAGAGGCGGTTTTGTACGAGTTCGCCGCCGTCAGGAATGACATCCATGAGCTGTATGAGTTCGGAGACACCCGGGACATCGATATCCTGGACGTCCGAAGTGACGGTCATGGGCATATGCTTGGCGATGGAGCGAACGCCTTCGGCGGCTTTGGCTGCAAGTCCTGAATCGAAAGCGAGGTAAACAAAGGGGTTGCCTTCGGAATCGACAGAGCCGGAATCTGTTCCAATTTTCTTTGCAACAGTTTCCATGGTTTCCTGTTCATCATACATGGGCAAATTGTTTGCATAAGCCTCGCTGTACAGGCCGATGTATCTCACGCGTTTGTTCTGAAGTATTTGACCCACTTCATTTTTGAACCGCATGCATCGTTTTTGGCTTTCATCCATCCAGGTGGCTTTATCCACACTAAAGTCTTTAAAGAACGAGTCATAGACATTGCTCAGATAGAGCAGGCACTGATTTTCATCAAAAGCATGCAAAATGATTCGAATGGCGTTTTTTCTAAATCCAGCACAGCCAACTTTAGTTGCCGTATCGGTATTGCATTCCCATTTTTTTTCATCGGCCGTGATCCAGAAATCCTTATTGGTTGTCCAAATATGGCTGCTCTTGTGCATACAGAGATCCATATTTTCTCCCGGATTTAATACCGCACATAGTGGTGGCTGATAAGCGGCTTCATAATTTCCGTTAAATCCTCCAGCAGCATGATTTAAAGATACTTTAGCATTTAAATAATTGACCATGGAGTCTAGATGGGATTGATTGCTTTCCTGAATTGGAATTTGAAGACTAAAGGTGTCGAGGAACGTATAAATCCCAAGTCCCGTCCACATATCATCAAAGCAGCCTTCGATCTTCAATTCTTTTTCGCCGATGGTGACTGTGTCTTCGTAGGCTGGATTCTGAATGCAGACGCCTTTTTCCGAGCAGATGGCTCCTTTGAGTTTAGCCTTTTCCTCGTCAGATTTACCTTCGAGATAATTGTCTTCGAGGACATCGCAGTCCTTATTTTGCGTACAGGCTTTTGTGGTCTTTACACATTCCAGGGCATGAATCATACCGGGGAGGTTATCCCGAATGGATGCGGCTTCTTCCTGCATTGTATATGAAGAGTCGAATATATACATCATATCGATGGCCTGGATGGCAGTCTCGAAGCTCATCTTTTGTACTTTGGGAGTAATCTCTTTTTCGTAAGGTGCATAGAACACGAATTGCCCGTTAGCCTGTGGGTTGCTTGCGGGATCTTGGGGATCGGTTTTGAGTGCGCACTCGAGGACATCGGGGGCGTTGTCTCCGTCGGTATCCTGTTTGGCAATATTGGAAGCACATGTTTTTTCTTCTTTATCAATGATACATTTACATTCCAGTTCTTCTTTATCGCTCAATCCGTCGTAATCGCAATCCGTTAAGGTAAAGCAATATTCGCCATTTTCATTTTTAATGGGCTCTTTTGTCGTTTCGTCTGTTTCTTCAGAATCCAGAATCCCATCGCCATCGCTGTCGAGAGAATACCGGTCGAGTGTTCCATCGTGATTGGAGTCATAATCGAGTTCAATCTGATCCAGAATTCCGTCTCCGTCGCTGTCGAAATCCCGGTAATCGGGAATTGTGTCGCCATCGGAATCCCATGGATAAGAAGGTCCGCCTTCGGGACACCACAAATCCCCTTCATTACATCCGCATGATTCAACGCAGGCACGTCCCATGTGCAGATCGCCATCGGGATCAGATGATTTTATGCCAGCGATCTCATCGGTGTCGATTGTGGAATCCCCGTCGGTATCGTTGTCCATGTAATCGGGGATTGTATCATTATCGATATCCGACCAGGAGATGATTAAATCTTCGGGATCTCCGTTCTCGTTCGTGATTTGAACGACATTCCCCGAGCTATCAATCACTTTGCCGGTAGCTGTATCGACATAAGCTCCGACTTCTTCGACGACATCGTCCGTCACACTGACGATTTTCCATTTACCGTTGTCCTGATCATAAACGACATAATACTTGGTCGAACCATCACTCCCTTTGACAACCAAAAAGGCTTCTGGGTTGTCCGGGGTGTCACCGCTATAAAGATAGGGGTTGTCGGGAATGCCATTATTATCGCTGTCCTGTGTCAAGAATGCATATATCGGACAGAAGGCATCGCCGCTGCATTGATACATGAAATATTCATCAGCCTTGGCGGGCTCGACGAGCAAATCGCCGCCATTGCCGGATTCCATATAGTCGGGGATGGTATCGCCGTCACTGTCCAGGTCTTCGCAATTGACAGTGCCATCGTTATCTGTGTCTTCCTCGCAGCTTTCGTAATAGTCGGCGATGGTGTCCCCATCTTTATCGGATACTTTGGCATATTCTTCGGGATTATCCGAGTAACACACGCCATCCTTGCATTCTCCGAAGGCACACCAGGCAAATTTGCCGCTGCAGTCACCCTGATCGGCTACGGGTTGTACACATTTTTGGTGTTCCTGTTCGCAGATAAACCCCTTTGGACATGGGGTGTGCGAGCAGTCCTGTGCTTCTTCCCAGGCGGGTTCGCTGGATTTAGACGTTTTTTCTTTGCATTCACCGTTGATACAGACCAATCCGTCTGTACATTCCGTATCCCCTGTACATTCGGGAGGTGCAGGATTCTCCTTTGCTTTGCATGTGCCCTGAACACATTCTAACTCGTCTTTGCAGAGTCTGATTTCGTTGCAGGACTCACCTTCGTCGACCATAACTGCGCATTCACCTGTTTCAAGGCAAACTCCGGATGGGCAGTCAGCCTCACTGATGCATTGGGTGGCAGGCGTAGTGCTTCTTTTGTTTGAATCGTCGCTGCATCCATATAGCGTCAGAATTCCAAGAATGGCAGCCATAAACAATCGTTTATTTGTCATACAAACTCCTCTTTAGTTGATGATAATTTCAGCATCACAGCTATCGACGAGGCTCGTATCTGTATTGTTATCGGTATTGCATTCAACGGTGCTTGCATTGCCGTGTTCATCGAGATTGGAGACCAGAAGAACTTTTTGACCGGCAAGATTCTTGAGTTCTTCTTCGCTGATTTCACAGCCAACCAGACTGCATTCGCCAACACCAACGATCTCTTTGGTATAGGAGGTGCAGATGGTTTTGCCCTGGTGATTCGGTGCGCTTTCATCATAGTAGAAGAATGTCGCCGGCAAATTCTGTCCAACAGGTTTGGTGCCACGATTGCAGAGTTTTCCGCTGATGAGATGGTATTGCTGACCGTCTTCTCCTGTGGAGGTACCACAAATAGATCCCGGCAGGAAACGCCCCGTGATATCAGGTGCCTTTCCAGCCCCATACGCACCCTGGCTGTTAAGACGGTAATTATTGTAGAGCGGTCGTTGTGCGCCTGTGATTTCAATCTTTAGATCCGTGTGTTTTTTGATCCAGTTGTTGAACCACTGGGTTGCGGTGGGGACTTTGCCGCTGTCTTCGATATTGATGATATTATACCCATGCTGGTTCCACATGGTACGTGAACTTACCCAACGGTCGAGACGATCTTTGAGGATCATCATGTCATTATGGCCGATGTCCATGGTTTTGCGCGTAGCGCGGCAGACTTTGTAATCTTTATTATAGCCATCCGGTTTTGCACCAAATTCTTTAACTCTTACACGCTTGTTTTTGGTTGAATCATATTTCATCATACCGACCTGCGGATGGATCGGTGTTGTACACACATATTGCTGCAGATAGGTCGTTTTGCCCGGTGCGAATTGTGTATTGCAGTCATCATCGGTCGTACACGTGCATAGTTTGATGGTTTTATTGCAGTTCTTGCCGAGCGGGCAATCTTCGTCGGCTTCGCAGCGAATGCCCTCGTGAATGGGATCGACGCCAGTAGATACTTTTTCGCCGGAATCTGTCAGACAGAGTTCTGGGTTATCAGATCCCATGACAATTTCCGCACTGCCGTCGCCGTCGATATCGGCAATGATTGGGCCTTCGATCGAGGTGACGGATGAACGTTTGGCACTAAAAAGTACATTACCGCTCTTACCATCATAAACACGGGTAAAGCATTCGTCGGCATAAACTGCTTCGGCCTGACCGTCGCCATCGAAGTCAAACAGAGATGACCCGGTTGTACCCGAGCTGTTATCCTGGCTCCAGCGTTCCCAGAGGACGTATTTATCGGCGCACTTGCCTTCTTCATAGCCCTTGCACTTGGGATCGTAGACGCCGAAAAGGCCGGAGGAGGCAATGCCGATTTCGGGAAGTCCATCGTTGTTGAAGTCGCCGATGGTAACGGGGCCACCATAACTGAAGCCCGTGACATGCATGATTTCCTGTGATTCGTAGGTACCATCACCTTTTTTTACAATCGAAAAAAGCATTGTGCGGCTTTTTCCGGAAATGACGATTTCGGGTTTGCCATCGAGCTTGGTAAAATCGAAACCCGCCGGTGTTGCACCGGGAGTACCAAAGTCGGCGTATGCCGGGAACTGTCGCACCCAGGTCTGCGTCTTGTACGTTGGGAATGGGTAGGATATCAGCTTTTTCCATGTGTTCTGGGATTTATCCCAAGTATATAACCCCTCGCCAGTAACCAGCTGGGCAACGCCCGGATAGTCATCCGGCAGCAAATATCCCAGGGCGGCATCATTGCCGGCTTCGACACTATAGCCCGATCCCGTAACGTCTGGATCTTTGTACAAATCATTATTAAAGAGGATATCTGTCTTGCCATCGGGGTGAACCTTAATGACATGTCCCATAGGACCGACGATTTCAGCCAGTCCATCGCCATCGACATCGAACACCATCGGCGTCGAACGCAAATCGGCATCCACGGAAATCCATTGCTTATGTTTCTTTTCGGTGTCATCCCACTTATACACAAATACTTTGTTAGATGTGACCGTAATAAATTCCAGCAAGCCATCGCCGTCGAAATCGGCCGAGGCCGGGTAATTGTACCAACGTCCGTCCAAACTTACCTTAATGGATTCGAGCGTGTTGCAATTATCGGGATTGATAAAGCGGATGACCGTCGGGCTGTACGAGTAGACGGCAATGACATTCTTTAGACCTTCTTTGTTGCCAAAATGCCCGACGAGCGGCGGCATCTCGACATTGATCGATCCGGTTTCTACGCCATCATTGGGCTGCCAGCGGCATTGAATCTGTGCCTCGAAAATGCCGGGTTTGGTCTTAAACATGCACATCTCATCATGCGTGATGGTCTCATCATAAGGGATACAGTAGCCTTTGGCGCCACACGAATCATCCAGACAACAGAAAGAGTCCTTTTCGGTGCAGTCTGACGTTTGAGTGCATCCGTTCCCTTTGGGAGTGCACTTGGTATTCTTGCAAAAGAATCCCGTATTACAAACGATATTGTTTTCTTCATCACAGGTTTCGCCGTCGCCGTTTACTGTCTTACATTTGTTGTCGATACAGGTCAGATTGGCGCCGCACTGTTTATAACTATTGCACTCATTACCGATTTGAATGTCATATTCCATGAGTCGGCAAAAGCCTTCGACGCACATCATCCCGTTGTCGGTATCGCAGACATGAAGGGTGTCTTCGGGATCACAGGGATCATCCTGGTGAAGCAATTCATAGCAAAATACCATACATTCATAGCCGGGCTCACAGCGAGCATCTGCATCGCAGTCTGCTCCCAAACCGACGTAATGACCGCATGTATTGTCAGGCATACAAATTCGATTGATTTCCTCTTCGGCGCAATCCTCATCAGTTGTGCACGATCCGCTGCCGGGTATATGCTTTTTCTCACAAGAGCCATCGATACACGTTTCGCCGTTTTCACATTCCGTATCGTCCTGACATCCTTGATTTTCGGACTTACACGTTCCGTTCTGGCATGTTTGTCCTTCATCACACTCCGAATCTTCCTCGCACGTCTTGGAAGCAGGTGGCTTGGTGCTGTCAGACTGACATTTTCCCGAAACGCATTGCAGATCTCCTTTGCAGACAACGGTGTCGTCACATGAGTCTCCATCATCGCCCAGTGTGGCACAGATCCCATCATTCAGACATTTCCCGGAGGCACACTCCGAATTCTCAGTGCAATTTACAGAAGGCTGGGGAACCTGTCCTGAGGAGCCGCTCGAATCATCACTGCAGCCATAAAACGAAAGAACTCCGAGAAGAGCAATGAAATAAATGCGTTTTG
>JAGACY010000080.1 GCA_017613855.1 Pseudomonadota bacterium | reverse complement strand
GGTTGTGTTTGAAAATCTTCGAGTTTTGCAAATCGCACGCAGATTGCAGAAGACCAGTCACCTTGCAGCTTTAGAATTAACCTTTAGCATACTTCTTTAATTACACATTACACATTACAAATTACTCATTTTTATTTATTCATCAAATAAAGGCGAACTAAAATATCGCTCAGCCGTATCGGGCAAGATGGTGACGACGGTTTTGCCGGGGCCCAATTTTTTAGCCATTTCGAGGGCAGCAGCAACATTGGTTCCACTCGAAATGCCGCACATCAATCCTTCTTTGCGTGCCAAATCGCGAGCAGTCTGGATTGCAATTTCATCGGTTACAATGTGGATGTGCTGATAGATAGTGGTGTTGAGATTCTTGGGAATGAGACCATCGCCAATTCCCATTTGCAAATGTGTACCAATATTGCCGCCAGCGAGGATAGCTGCATTTTCGGGTTCAACAGCCCAAATCTCAATGTTTGGATTGATGGCTTTTAAGGTTTCGCCAATGCCCGAAATCGTACCGCCTGTACCGACGCCTGAACAAAAACCGTGAATGGGGCCGGCGACTTGTTCGAGAATTTCGAGTGCCGTGTGGTGTTTGTGTACCAGAGGGTTGTTGGGATTCTCGAATTGCTGTGGCACGTAGACATTGGGGTTTTCTTTGGCCATACGTATGGCTGTGTTGGTACATTCGGCAATGCAGTCGCCGATGTTTCCGGCATCATGAATCAGGATGACTTCAGCCCCGTAGTGTTTGACGAGTTTGCGTCGTTCCTCGCTAACAGAATCGGGCATGATGATGATGGTTTTAAATCCCATCACAGCACCAATGAGTGCCAGGCCAATACCCTGATTGCCTGAGGTTGGCTCGACGATAATCGTGTTCTTATTAATTCTTCCCTCGCGCATGGCGGCCTGAATCATGGAGAAGGCAGTGCGCGTTTTGATAGAACCGCCGACGTTGAGGCCTTCGTATTTTACAAGCACTTGTGCACTTGTTTTGTGATTCACCATGCGGTTTAGACGAATAATGGGGGTGTGGCCGATAGCAGCGAGTACGTTATTGTAAATCATTCGGTATGATCCTGTGCAAAATGACATATCCCCTGCGATTGGGGCGGGCATTTTTAATGCGTAAATATAGGATTTGCAAGAATTTTTACTTGGGTCGCCCCTACGGTTTGCAGGTTTTTTGTTCCCAAAAGATTGATTGCCCTGGGGCGACCACATTGGGCCGCCCCTACAGGTGACCACATTGGGTCGCCCCTACGTTTCTCGGTTTTTATTCCCGTGGTTATTTTTCTCTTACGAAACGGGCGACAAAGAAACCGTCGCACCCGTCGGTATGCGGCAGGAACTTAACTTGCGAGGCCGGTTCTTTGAGGCATGACAGCGGCAGCAAATCGGCTTTGAAGTTGGGATGTGTCTCGAGGAAATTCTGTACCTGATGTTCGCATTCTTCGAGAGTAATCGTACACACGGCATAGACGAGAATGCCTCCGACTTTGAGGTGTCGGCATACATTATTTAAAATATCGCGCTGCAATGCGACGAGTGCGTCGATATCCTGTGATGTTCGGTTGAGCTTGACTTCGGGGTGACGCCTCAGAACGCCGAGCCCAGAGCAGGGGGCGTCGACCAGAATGGCATCAAATGGTGCAAGCGGTACACTTCCCGGGACGGTAAGATCGCGTGCTTTGGTGATAAGATGTGTTTCGCTGAAAAACTTTTGCCGATATTCTCTGAGGCGTTCAAGTTTGTTGGCGTAAATATCGGTACTCAGGAGTGTGAACTTTCGTCCCGATTGATCGATGGCAATCTGGTCGAGCAGGTGGATGGATTTTCCACCCTGGCCTGCGCATGCGTCCCAAATGTGGATTTCATCTTGTGAAGGGCTCCAGGTTTCGGGGCGGCCAAGCGCCCAAACCGCGAGTTGTGCTGCCTCGTCCTGAACACATGCATCACCGCGTTCAAGTGCTAAATCGATAGATTCATGGCGATTGAGCACGACGCACGAAGTTTCGGGCATGAGTCTGGATTTTTCGGCAGCAAAGCCATCGGCAGACATGAGCTTATCGATGGTGGTTTTCGATGTGTTGACGCGGAGCACCATCTTGGGGATCGACAGCATACTTTCTGCAATTTTGTCGGCATCATCGCCGAATTCCAGCAGCAGAACCCGTGCAATATCGTCATTTAAGCTGTATTGCGTCGAGAAATCGACAATGCGGTTTCCCGTTGGCTTGAACTTGAGTTCACCGGCTTCCTGGCGTGCGACCGCCTTTCGCAGCAGGGCATTGCAGTAACCGCCGGCAGCGCGGTTTCTGAGCCTTTTGGCAATATCCACACTCGTCGAAACGATCGAATACGCCGGCACACGATCGAGAAAAACGAGCTGATACATGGCACAACGCAAAGTCATTTTGACGACCGAATCCGCGCGTTTGAGCATTTCGGGCTCAATATCATTCCAAAAAGCATCGATGAGCCTGAGATTGGACAAAGTACCGTAAAAAATGCGCGTAGCCAGCATCTTGTCGAGATTGCTCAGATCGCTGTGCTTGATGGCATTATCCCATACGATGTTCGAAAAACCGCCATTTTCGAGTTTCATCAGTGTTTCGACAACGAGTTCCCTGGGATTTCGGGTAAGACGCGGTTTTGGATTGTTGCGTGGCTCTTTGGCTGGTGTGCCGGCTTTGCGCGTATTCTCTGCCGGTTTTGCGTGTTCCGGTTTTCGAGTGTGCTCTTTGTGCTCAAATTTGGGTGGTCGTTTATTTTTGCGCGATGGCGGCAGCATGCCGTTATCGACGTTTGATGCTGTATTTTCGCGGGAATGCGGGTGTTCTTTGGACATAAAGAATTCCCTTTTCAAATTGCTCATTTTTATGTGCGTCGGCTATCGGCTGTGCCGATACGCCTTCGCGCGCTGCTATTCTGCTTTGCCGAATACGCCGCGCCATGATTTTGGAATATTGCCCCGACAGGGCTGTGCTAGTTTACGCGATTTTGGTCATTCAATAAAGTGAAAGCCGTATCGCCGCAGGCGATAGGCTGGAACAGCGAAGCGTATTGCAATGAAATTGCAATAGCGAGCGAAAAAATCAGGCGCATGGACGGACGACGAAAAAAAAATGTAACAAGTCATTTCTCGTTGGCATCATATAGATTGGAGGAATGTACCTCCCTGTTTGTGAGGGTGCCATGTATCATTCGGGATTTGTCTGACCGTAGGAGCCGCCGACATAATGTACAGCCGACCGAGCGGTGGTTTGCGGCTTTGAGTGTCCGGACGCGGGGCTCAATGTCGAAGTGCTGTGCATGCCGGGCACATTGGGATGCTCTTTTTTACGACGGTCCATGTCGGAAAGGGAGCAGTGTGCCAAGACCTGACTGATTTTGGGTAGGGTGCAGGTTGGCGGGCGGGCTACAGGGGAGTATCCCAAAGGATACGGGCGAGTTGTACGATTTTTTTTGGGGGGGCTGGGCAGGGGGCGAGTTTAATATCAGTTGAGATTATGAGAAATGCAAAAAGCAAGTTGATTGCTTGTTCTAAGCCCAGATAGGACGACAGAGAAAAAACAAGGAAATAGAATGCGACGTTCCTGGTGCCCAATTTCTATTCTGTTTGTCCGGTGGCATATTTCTATTCTATTTGTCCGGTGCCATGCCCCTATTTTGCTTGCTACAAAAGAAAATTAACTACTAGAATTTGAAATACAAAAAATAGTATCTATCATTATCACAAAGAGGCGCGATAGTCTTTTGTATGCGACAGAAGTCGTTTTGTCTTCACACATCGTGTGTGAGACTGATTTTAAAGGAGAAAAGAATGAAAAAGTTTGCAATGATGATTGCCGCCTTTAGCCTTTGTACATGTACGTTTACATCTTGTGGTGGTGACGACAAAGACGACAACAAGGGGACTGCCAAAGGTGCTATCGGTGCGGAGTGCAAGTCGGCGGATGACTGCGCAAGCGGGTATTGCAGCGAAGCCAAACAATGTGCCGAAAAACCAGCCGCTGGGGAGAGCAAAAAAGCCGATGGTGACGCATGCACCAAAGCTGAGGAATGCCAGAGCGGCGAATGCAATGATAATACATGCGGCAAAAAAGCTGATGATGGTGGTGACAAGAAAGCCGATGGTGAAGCATGCACCAAAGCCGAGGAATGCCAGAGCGGCGAATGCAATGATAACACATGCGGCAAAAAAGCTGCTGAAGGCGGTGACAAGAAAGCCGATGGCGAAGCATGCACCAAAGCCGAGGAATGCCAGAGCGGCGAATGCAATGATAACACATGCGGCAAAAAAGCCGATGAAGGCGGTGGTGACAAGAAAGCCGAT
>JAGACY010000079.1 GCA_017613855.1 Pseudomonadota bacterium | reverse complement strand
TGCTAATTGCCAATTATTAAGGAACCGGTACCGTCTCGAGGATCATATCAATCACATCATCCGCCGTCTTACCTTGGGCTTCTGCTTCGTAAGACAGCGAGACACGATGACGCAAAACATCGGGAGCAATGGTCTTGATATCATAGGGACTCAAATAGGTACGACCATTCAGGATGGCATGTGCCTTGGCTGCTTTTACGAGATTAATGGATGCACGCGTCGAAGCCCCCATTTCGATGAGAGAAACCAACTGCGACATACCATACGCCTTTGGATCACGCGTTGCATTGACGAGATCGACGACATAGGCACTAATTTTCTGATCGATTAAGACCGATTCTGCAGCCTTTTTGGCTTCGAGTACCGTCTGGATATCCATAACCTGTCGCACTTGGGGGACAGGAGCACTTCCTGCCATGCGCTCCACGACCTTCATTTCTTCTTCACGGCTCAGATAGCCAACGAGCACCTTAAGCATAAAGCGGTCAAGCTGCGCTTCGGGAAGCGGATAGGTACCTTCCTGCTCAATGGGATTCTGCGTTGCCATAACGAGGAAAGGCTCGGCCATTTTGAAACTCTCATTTCCGATGGTGACTTGTTTTTCCAGCATAGCCTCGAGCAATGCCGACTGCACTTTGGCCGGAGCACGGTTAATTTCATCAGCCAGGATGAGATTCCCAAACACGGGGCCTTTTTTGAGCGAAAAAGTGGCATCCTTCGGATTGAAAATTTCGGTGCCAGTCACATCGGCAGGCAGCATATCCGGCGTAAACTGAATACGCGAGAAAGAGGCAGACAAACACTCTGAAAGCGTACGAATCAAAAGTGTTTTGGCCAATCCCGGGACGCCTTCCACCAAAACATGTCCACCTGTAATCAAACCAATCAAAAGGCGATGTACAAGTGCATCCTGACCTACGACAACCTTTGCTATCTCAGATTTGACGTCCGCAAATTTCTGCTGGTACTGACGAACCTCATTTTCCAAGCTCATCGAAAAACTCCATTTTTTTGGCTGCATTCCTAAAACGGTAACATACCAATGCAAACTTCTCCCTGTTTTATTGACTTGCATTTCTCTGACGATGCCAAACTGACGTCTGCCGCCCGGAACAAAGCATTTTTTTGGGTAAATCTGTCAAACTCAAATGCAGCCGCGGGAATTATTCTTCCCGTTGAACTGCAATTCACAAAACGGCAGATTAATATGGACACATTCCCCAAAAAGGCAACGAACTTTTTTTGTACGATTCCTCCCCGCTTGGCATCATGATGTGCATTCGGAACTCAAATTCCATTTTTAAATGGCCACATCCTCTAATTATTGACACACAAAGATGAAAAGTGTAGGCATGACAAGCGATTTTGCCTTTACTGTGAGGGTATAATGAAACTAGCTAAGAATATCATACTTTCAGCTCTCCTTCTTTTGACGTCCTCGACATTCGCACTGGCACAGGAAGAAGCAAACGAATCCTCCCGTTACGATGGCGGCAGCTTCACCATCGCGGCTCCCGCAGGCTGGCAGCTGGTGTCAGGCAATCTCAGCCCCAAAGAGATTCAAAAACTCCCGGAAAATCTCCGTGAGCACTACAACATGCGCAATACGGATGTCATTTTTATGAACATCCCGACGCAGGATGCAGAAACCAAGGGATTTCGCGACAGTCTCAATATCGTAACTGTCAGTGACCCCATTCCGCTCAATGAAGATCTGGTCAAGGAACTGAGCAACGTACTCAAACAACAGTACGAATCCATGTTCGAAAAATTCGAACTCGAATCGACACAAATCTCCAAAGTGGGAGAACTCGAAGTTCTGCAGGTCAAAGGCTCCTACTCCGTCCTGAATTACAAAATAAAAATGGAACAATATCTCGTTCCCTCTAAACAGGAATCGCTGGTATTGACCTGCACTTACGACACCTCCAAATCCGATGCTTCCGACATCATCGGCGCATGCCTCAAAGCAGTCGAAAGCCTCGAACTGAAATAACGCGCAATTACATTTTCATTCTCAAAATTTCTCTCTAAAGTATGAAGACCCTTCATTCTTTAGAGATGAGTTTGAGAATGCTTCTATTTTTACGCATTACGCATTCGAAAATACTCTCGCCCAATGCGGGAACAGTTCAACCGTAAGTTGACCGTTTTCTGCACAAATCGGCGTCCCGCCATTGAGAACATCCAACCATTTTCCATGCAGTCCTGGTATGGAAATGTTTTTGGCAATGGGTTCATCCGAAACCATACACACAAGCGTTTCTTCACCGTTGGAGCGCTCAAAAATGAGCGTCTGCGGCGAAACCAGTATTTGCCGATAACTGCCGTTTCTCAATGCAGAGTGCCCCTTTCGAAGGTGTGCCAAACGAGAAATGGCACGCTCAAGAGCACTTCCTTCCTGCGTCTGATCGACATGTCCATGACTCAGTTCATCGACCGAAATTGCAGGACGAATTGGAATATCGGCATCATAACCTCGCCCCTTACGGCCCAAAACGCCCCACTCACTGCCATAGTATACCGATGGCGTACCAGGCATTAAAAACATCATCGCATACAGCGAATACAACGAAAATGGACTACGCAGCTTCGAAGCCACGCGATCAACATCGTGATTGTCTGCAAAATTGTACATCTGCAAATCACGATAAATGCCACCTGCCCCGAACTGCCGATTGAGCGTGTACGCAATTTCATGAAAATTGCCATCATTATGCGACGACCAAAGCCCCTTATAGGCCTCATAATTCGTCGTGCCATGCATCATCTCATCGTTGGCCCATACCCGGTAATCCCCATGAATCACTTCCCCAACGAGGAGAAAACCCGGTTTCATCTGATCGCAAAATCCCCTTAAATGCCGAACAAATTCAGGTGCAAGACAATCCGCCGCATCGAGACGTAACCCATCGATATGGAACTGAGAAATCCACCATTCGACAGCCCCCAAAAGATGTTCCTCTACCTCGGGATTGAGCAGGTCGAGTTTAACCAGTTCATCATGACCTTCCCAGTTTGCACACGCCACACCATCGCGTCTGCGGCCATCAAAATGCAAATTTTTAAACCAATAGCGCGTCCTGGCCATATCGCGATATTCCAGAACTTCTTTAAATCCCCAAAATTCACGCCCGACATGGTTAAAAACAGCATCGACAATCACACGTATGCCGGCTGCATGCATTACCTCAACGAGATGCGCAAAATCCGCATCATCCCCCAAACGGCGGTCGATATGATAATAATCTTTCGTATCGTATCCGTGCGATGATGACTCAAACAACGGCCCAAAATAAACCGCATCCACACCAAGCTGAACCCAGTGATCCACAAGTTTTTCCACGGCTCTCAAACGATGATGCACAGCATCGCCATCATTCCACCGCGCACATCCGAGCATGCCGAGCGGATAAATATGATAAAGGAATGCATCCTCAAACCAACGGCCACTTTGATCCCAGTCCATTTGACAACACGTATTCTGCATGGTTATTTCTCCCTTTTAAATTCTTGACAAAGTACCAAGCATAGACAAATATACCACTCGGTACACAATCCTATTATACCAATCGGTATACAAAATCAAGCGGAGAAATAACTTTTTTTATATCGGCTTTTTGGCTACGCCAAATACGCCTCCCTGGCGGTCTTTGCGATGCATGCGACCGCCTGCGCTCGGCTATTTTGGGATGTTCTGCCGAACATCCCGAAATACGCCTCGCGCACTTATGGTTTAAACATCTCAATTTCCCGAAGTGCCTGCCGAACATCGGCGAGTATCAGTCCCTTAATGACTTTGAGAGGAGCAAGTGAACGTGTAATCTGCTGCTCAATCGCGGGTTCGATCGAGGCAAACAAAATGATGGGGATTTTACATTTTTTTTCGCGCAATGCCCGACAGATAAGCAATCCCTGCATTCCTCTCACCTGAGCTTCAGCCCTCGCCATATTACCGCAGAACCGTTCTGTATTGGCAAGCCCTTCGATATCGCCATACAAATCCTCTTTTGGAATCATATCAAAGCGCATATCCGCCAAAATCACATCCGGCTTTTTTTGTTCAATGGCCTGCCATAAGGCCCCCCAATGCGTAAAAACCTGAAGTTCAAACGTTATCAGACTCTGTGCATGAGCATGCAGAAAGTCGGCATATTCGCCCTCAATCCCTCTGTCATCCACCAGATAAATCAGCATTTGATCCTCCCAAAGGGACGCCATTTCAGACTTCGATAGATAGCACCGTAAAAGAGTATAACCTAAGCTGCGTCAAAAATATTTAAAAAAAAATGTAACAATGCAAAACTCGACGGCATCATTACTATGAAGGAATCCCCCTTCCATGCCAAAGGAGGTACAGCATGTATACATCCGGATATGTCTGACGATTGACTTCCCCATGACATAATATATGACCAACCGAGGGGCGGTATACTGCACGTTGGAATCCGGACGCGGATCCAATGCAGGCGTGTCATATATGCCAGGCACACCGGGATGCTTTCTTTTTACGACAGTCCATGTCGGAAAGGGCGAGGTGTGCCAACTCGCTAGTTTCTGGGTTAGGACGGTGAGTCGGCGGGCGGGAATGGGAGAGCGGTAACCCTTATGGTTACCCTAAAGCGTATCCAAACTTTGATGTAGTTCTAATACCTACACAAAACCACACCATCATAAGCTTATCGATTTTTAATAGTCAGAATCATCCAATTCCGTATTCCGAATTAATCAGACTTTCCCTGAGTTTTGCATCCCAATTGCAAATTCCGAATTGCGCATTCCGCATTCCGAATTGCGAATTGCGAATTCAAATCCGATTCCGAATTCCGAATTAATCAGTCTTTCCCTGAGTTTTGCATCCCAATTGCGAATTACGCATTGCGAATTGCGAATTCAAATCCAATTCCGAATTCCGAATTAATCAGACTTTCCCTGAGTTTTGCATCCCAATTGCGAATTCCGAATTGCGAATTGCGAATTCAAATCCAATTCCGAATTCCGAATTAATCAGACTTTCCCTTTAGTTTTGCATCCCAATTGCGCATTACGCATTACGCATTAAAAACTCATTCACTTTAGTTTTAGACTTTACCTTAGTATTTCACCCAATTGTGCATTGCGAATTGCGAATTGCGCATTAAGACCGCCATTATCACTAAACTTCAGACTTTCCCTTTAGTTTTGGAATTCAATTACGCATTACGCATTACGCATTACGCATTCATCTCAGCTGCTTACCGCATTCCTGTCCAGGTACATCTGCAGAATCATGCATGCAGCCATCGAATCGACGGCATTTTTCTTATCTGATCCGCGTGTATCCATTTCCTGCAGGGCATTTTCAGCGGCCTGTGAGGTCAGGCGTTCATCCTGGGGCATAATGTGTACATGGGGATATTTCTTTTTTAAAGCGGCAAGAAATTGCTTGGTTCTTCGTATTGCAGGTCCTTCAGATCCATCGAGCTGCAATGGCCATCCGACGACGAGACGATCGGTCTCATATTTTTCCAAGGTACCGGCGATTTCTGCATAAGGATCGTTACATTCCTTGAGATGGATCGTACCAATGGCCAACGCAACGGTTCTTTCTGGATTAGAAACTGCGACGCCAATGCGGGCGGTTCCAATATCGAGTGCAAGGATACGTTTATTTTTAGCCATTTTTTATCCAAAGAAAGCCATGCCGTATTGCCCGCAGGGCAATAGGCATGATGCGAAGGCGTATGATTGCTGCAGGCAATCATAGCCAAAGCCTCTCCATCAAAGTTCCCAGCAGATTTTATAGATATCGCGCCGCAGCTGTGCAATCGACTGAGGTGTTTGGTTCAAATGGGTACGATTGGTGAGCAGGGTCACACTGCGTTGGGTATCGAGGTCGATCCAGACGGAACACCCTGTAAAACCGAGATGACCAATGACATGATCGCCTTTTTTGCGTCCCGAAAGCGAATCATCCGAAGTCGGCCTGTCCCAGCCGAGTGCATAAGGTGTTCTGGGGCTTTGATACGCAATGAACGCATCAATAACTTCCGGAATAACGGGAAAATCCTTCGAAAGCAGCGCACGTACAAAAGCTGCGATGGCTTCTGCATTGGCAAAGAGCCCGGCATGACCAGCGATATGCGTCAATGCGCGTGCATTGGCATCGTCGGGATGGCCCTGAATATAAGCACCTTCGAATGGACAGGTTGCCGTAATCAACTCTCGGTTAACATGTTCAAGCGGCACAAACATCATGTCTTTCTCGAGGCCAAGCGGACGTGCAATTTTTTGGTTAAAAACGCGGCCAAGATCCATGCCGTAAGCCATTTCGAGCATCATGCCAAGCAGAATAAAGCCGAGGTCTGAATAGCACCAGGACTTGCCATCTTCTCTGGGGGGCATCTGAGCGATTTGATGCATGACATGGCGCAAAGCATTTTCATGATCGTCGCGTCTTGGGAGTTTGCCATGAAAATCCGCCCATGCCACCAGTTCGGTCTGATGACTGAGCAAATCGCCAATCGTATTGGAAAGCAGATAAGGCGGAAATGCCATGCCATCGATTGATACGAGTTTTTGATGAATGCTGAAAACTTTTTCCTCAATGGCTTTCATCATCAAGGATGCCGTAGCAATAGGCTTTGTTAAACTGGCGACATCGAAAAGTGTTCGGGCATTCACCGGAAGCGATATTGCATTGAAATCATTTTTAGACTTGAAAACTCTGGTTTTTCCGATGGCAAGGGAAACCAGGTTTTTATGATTATCCGAAACGACGAGTTGTGCTGCCGAAAAGAGTTTATTTTCGATTCCCTGGCATAAGATGTCATTCAGACGATTCAAATATGCGTTCTCTGGCATAAAAAAGGGGGATGATTGAGGTGGCGTGAGGAATAAAAAAGCCTTTGCGGTGAACATCCACAAAGGCTTAGAAAAGAAAAGCTAAAACCGATTAGGCAAGCAATTTTTTATCGGGGCAGGAGCCTGATTTATCAAAAGAAATGGCTTTTGCCGCGAAAGCATTGACAAAAATCTTGAACAAATCAGTGTCACGATCTTCAAGAATTTGGAGAAGATCCATCTGGAAATAGGTATTGAGCATAGCAGCTGTATTTTTGTGGAAGAGTCTCCAAATACGGCCATTGGTCAAAATAGCCCACTGAAGATTTGTCGCTCTCATCTGCTCATCGAGTTCGTATGCAGGAGGATCACCGGCTTCGCCATCTTCATTCTTGACAGGTTCATCGAGGTTATCGGCCCACGCAGCGAGTTTGCCGATACCACAGGCACCGTTAAAGAAAGAAATCGTGCCACGGCCACCCACATGGGCGAGGAAAGCATCAGCGCTGTTAAAAAGCGTATACTCAATGCGAACTTCTTCACCAAGGGGTTCATTGTGGCTATGGGTGTAGCCAAGAATATGCAGCGCACGGTTTACAAGGAAAAAACCAACCTGAGCAGCCGTCGCATCATCATTAAGATGTGCATGATGGCGTTCAAAGTGCTCACAAATATGCTCGAATTTCTCTGCAAGTTCTTCACTGGTAAAAAGGTCAGATGCTGCAAGACGCTCTTCGGCATCAGAAGCAAAGAAACCACCGGCATTCACAATCACGTTGGAAGTTGTCATAAATTAGTGTTCTCGGGAAAAAAGGGGAAAAAAAACGACGTGCCAACCACAGCACGCAATAAAACGGGGAGTTTCCTACGCTGATTTATTTTGTTTGTCAAATATTTATTCAGGTAAAACGTACAATTCGACTGGTACACTCAATACCTCACCTTCACGTCGAACCTTGACCGTGACTTTATCACCGGGTTTATGCTCATCTAAAATGTTGTACAAATCGTCGTAATTCCCGATGTTCTTATCATCGATTCCGATGATGATATCGCCGATAAAAGTACCGCCATTACCGCTCGTCAGTCCCTTGATCCCGG
>JAGACY010000015.1 GCA_017613855.1 Pseudomonadota bacterium | reverse complement strand
TGCACCATCACAGATAATGCCCGATGCTATCGCAAGTGCATTGACCAGGGTATGTGCAACGGCATCCAGGCCACCGCCGTGCAGATAGGCAATGCCTGCACCTGCTGCACATCCTGCCGTGACTGCGCCGCAATAGGCAGAAAGACAGCCAATCCCCGATTTCAGGTGAATGGCACACAAATTCGATACAGCAAGCGCCCGATAGAGTTTGTCTTTTGGAACGCCAAGTTCTCGTGCATATTCGACAACCGGTACACAGACCGTAATGCCTTGATTTCCGCTGCCCGAATTGATGATGACCGGCATTTCGCAGCCATTCATACGTGCATCACTGCCCGCAGCCGCCTTCGCACGCGCTCGAATCATGATCGAGTCACCATACGTTGCAAGCAAGACTTTTCCAATATTTGCGCCATAATTCCCACGCAGCCCTTCCTCTGCAATCGCCATGTTGCAAGCGATCTGTCGATCCAAAAATGGTCGAATATCTTCGATATTTGCTGTGTCTGCATATTCCACGATATTGGCTACGGTCAACTGCCCAAGGCGTGCCGCTGCCGACGGCTCTTTTGCCTGACAGTAATTCGCCTTTTGAGGCTTCTGTTCCCGCAAAACCTCACCATTTCGCTTTATTAGCACGACATTGGTATGAAAACCGCGAATCACAACCAGGGCAGAATCTGCGCTGCTTTCCGCTGTCAAATCAATCTCAAACAGTTCGTGCGATGTGGATTGGGTAACTGTAATGGGCACATGTTCAAGAAACACGCGGATTTCGGCTTGTCCCTCTGAGGAAACATGGCTCAATACCTCGAGTTCGAGCTTGGCATCTCCCATGACCGTTCCGGCTGCCACAGCGGCTTCGACACCATGCAGGCCGCCGGTGTTCGGCACAATCACGCTTTTGACGTTTTTTATAATATTCTTGCTGACCGAAATGTTGATTCGTTCAGGTATTTTTCCGAGTGTTTCTCGCGCTAGCGCAGCTGCATACGCAATTGCGATTGGCTCTGTACAGCCCATCGCTGCCGTCAGTTCTTCTTTCAAAATTTGTACAAAAGGATGCACCTTAATATTACTGTCAGGGGTATTACTCATTTCTATCCTGTTCATTGAATGCGTTTGGTGTGTTTGATGGTCGTAACCGCCACATGCACGTTAAAAGCGTGCGAGGCACATGACGAACGATATATTTCTATGATTTATTGGTCTTGAACCCTTTTAGGGGGCGAATTTTGGGAAATTCCTTACTCGTAGTTGTGCTTTTCGGGCTTACTCCGGGGTGTACTTTTGCACCCATTCTGGGTGTTGGTGAGTGAATACCAAACTGGCATAAAAGTATCCTAAATGTTATGTATTATCCTTGATTTAAATAGATTAGCGCTCTTTTGGCAGCATTATTGATAGATCTTTCTTTTCTGTTCTCGACGGCAGACTGTCTCAAGCCAAGTTTGATGTTCCAGATATCCTGAACCGCCTCGATTGCCACGCCCTTTACAAATAAATCTGATTCGTTGCTGATACATTCTGTCAGTGCGCTTTTGGCAATGGCCTCAAGTTCATGACGCGTGACATGCCCCCAAAATGCCATCTGCAAAAATGCTGATGCTGACCATGCACGGGATAAATTATCTGTATCATTCAGCAAATGTTCTTTAATCACAGGAAGCGTTTCATCTGTACCAACCCAGCCGAGAGCAATCAGGCTTTTTCGCCTGATTTCAGGATGAATGGATTCTGTTAATTGCATTAATCTTTGAACCAACTGATTGTGCCAGTTTGGTTGTATGAGGTGGTCTTTATGAATCATAAGACTGGATAATAGATAGGCTGCATGAATAGCAATTTCTTCGTGCTCCGAGAGTTGTGAAAAGAGATATTCGGCGCCAGCATCGCCATGCTTATCAAAGGATTCGGATATACCCAAAGCACGTTTATCTTTTGGAAGCGTTTCATTCAGGCAATATATCCTGAAATGTGCTTCAATGTTTTCGCTGTTTCCGAGCGCAAACCCCAATTCAATCGTTTCTTTAAATGGAAAGCCATTCGATTTAAGTATGTCGTATTCTTCTATGAAGTTCATTGGCGACTCCTTATTCATCCGCTCTTCTCTTTGAATAATATACCAGATCTCTGTCCCGCTTTATTTCCGTATATCCCAATTTTGTATAAAAAAGATTTGTTCTCGTATTCCAGACGGGTGTGTCCAGGATAAACTCTTTTACTCCGGGAAACATTATTTCTATCTCATGCATCATAAAGGAACCGTAGTGCTTACGAAAATATTCCGGCGCAATAAAGATCCTGCCGATGTTCAAAACATCATCTTTTAAAAACAAGATCGCCCCGCCGACGATCAATCCTTCTTCTGTCAATTTATACAGATTCCCCTGGCTTGCCATCTTCGTATGAAATGAAACTGACATATATCCGGGAGGGCCTCCTGCCGAAGATCCTCCCACCAAAACATCACTGTCAAACGCACGCTTTGAAATTCCGTTCAATATCAATGCATCTGATGTGTCCGCCTTTAATAACTGTAAACTCATAAGCCGCACCTTACTTGCATGCTATAAACATCCATGTTCTCACCATCCGAGAGTTTTTAGCTCATCTTGATAGCAGAACTAATTTACCATATCGTCTTAATCGGATATTGCGGTATGTACCGGTCGCATGTCACGAGTGTCATGTTTTCGACTTTGGCTTGCGCTATAAGAAGTCGATCAAAAGGATCGCGATGGTAAGGCAATAATGGCAATGACATGGTGGCATCAATATGATGAATCGTTATATCCAGAATACTGATGGATTCATTATGGCATAATGCGAGGATTTCCTGTGGTGTATATTGAATATCCAGCTTGCCAATTTTTACTTTTATAGCAATCTCCCAGATACTGATCAAGCTGGCATAGACATTTGCTTCGTTTGTAATAAGTCTGCGTAGATTGTCTGGTAATCTGTCTAAATCAAATAAATACCAAATCAAAGCATGAGTATCTAATAAATAATTCATTAGTACATATACTCCTGCATTTCTTCTAATGGCTCATCGAAGTCATCTGACATCCAATACTTTCCTTTTGCTATTCCTGGTTGGCGCTTTGGTAATGGATTGTCTAATTTACATTCAGGAAATTCAGATTTGTAATTAGTTAGCTCTTTCTTGACGTCGATGATTGGCAATTCTCTGGCTGTCGATTTCTCTTTGTGTGTTTCTTCTTTGAGTTGAGAGGTCTGTGGTTCAACTTTTTTTAAATTATATTTAATAAGCGTCCAGATGGATTCCAACATTTCATCTGGCAGTGCCTGTATCTCCTGTAAAATTGCTTCGCGTGTCATGTCATTTCTCCTTACATGTCCCCCGATTGCACCGGCATTCGCTTTGCAATCAATCGTATTGTAGCAATTCCGTGAGAGTAAAGCGAGTAAAAATTCGCAGCTGCAGGCGTATTTGCGGCACGCAGATAACGGGTGTGCTAAATGACGTATTTGCACGTAGTTGCATTACCACCGTTCTTAATCTACAACTTTGATGTCCGATGTATAATTATTCCTTCATGGGCGATCCTGAGGATGTGCAGTTCGCGCTTGGTGAGTGGTCTATACGGTCGATGTTTACCCCCATAATAAGTTTACCATATTATGCCATGGCTGCAAATAGAGCTGATCTCTTTGGAATCTGCAATATGATATGCTTTAAATCTATCGCCTTCGCTAACCTGAGCGAAATGGGCCCCTCACACATTCCGAATGAAACCGTTACACTATCTTATGTTTCGCGTTTTGAGAGGCATAATCCATGATAAAAGTCAAGAGATCGGCTGAGTAGTAACATTTCCGCCCGCGTATTTGCGGCACACAAATAGCGGGCGGCAAAAAGGCCGTATGCGCTGACGGCGCATAGGCCGATAGATGCTGCGTATGCCCGCAGAGCATAGCGGCATCATAAAGAATATAAAAATATATAAATGAGTTATAACGCCGTTTGCTGAAGGCTGCTTTGTGCAAAATCACAATCTATCTTTTTATAGGTACATGTAATGAGGAAAGTGAGTAATGCGCTGGCGATGAATACGATGCCTGTGGTGATTTGTATATTTCCGAGGCCGACGATGGGGGAGGCGATGCCGCCGGAGAGAAAACCTGCGGCGCCTAAAACGGCGCTGGCGAGTCCGGCTTGTTTGCGCGCGGCGTTCATGGCGATTGCGGTGGAAGGAGCGAGTATGAGGCCGAAGCTGCCCATCATGGCGAAGAGGCAGCATTCAAAGAGCCAGGGGGAGGCATTGAGGTACAGCGCCGTGGAGACGCAGATTGCCGAAATCAGCAGCATGATTGTGCCAGTAAATAGGCTGTTTTGGGGGGCTTTGAATTTGGTCGATAGGAAGGCGAATATGCCGATAGCGAGTGCGTTGGTGCCGAAAAATGCGCTGTATTGAAGTTCGGTGAAACCGTAATGTGTTTGGAATATAAATGGTGACGCAGAGATTTGGCCGAAGAAAGCGAACATGGCGGCGGCCTGCATGATTGTAATTGTCATGAAGATACGATTTTTGATGAGTTCGCGAATTTGGCCAAAAGATTGGAGGATAGATAGCGGCTGGCGTTTTTCGGCAGGGTAGGATTCGGGGAGGCGGAACGACGCGGCGAGCAGGATGATGCCGATGCCGAGCAGGATGGCAAAGACCATGTGCCATGTAGAGAATGTGAGTACCCAGCCGCCGAGAAGCGGCGAAATTACTGGCGCAATACCGCTGATGGCACCGATGATGGCCATGACCGCGGCGAGTGCTTTGCCGGAGCAGAGGTCAGTGGCGATGCTTCGTGCGAGCACGACGCCGCCGGATGCGCCAAGACCCTGGATGAGACGCAGGGCGACGAACATCGTGATGCTGCTTGAAAATATACAAAGTGCTGAAGATATTGCAAAGAGTACAAGTGTGGCGATGAGTGGGAATTTTCGGCCATATTTGTCACTGAGCGGTCCGATGATGAGCTGTCCAATGGCCAGGCCGAGCATGCTCGTGGTTAAGCCGAGCTGCACCTGTGAGGTTGAGGCGCTGAATGATTCGGTCATCGACGGCAGCGCGGGCAGGTACATATCTGTGACGAATGGTGCAAATGCCGTCAGCGCGGCGAGCATGATGAGAAGGAATAGGGTGGGGCGTTCGGATGCGTTTTCCATAAATAGCCTTAGGGATCGGACGCAAAGGATCCGATGGGAACAGTGAGCCGAGCGGCAAAAAAAAAGCGCAAATCCTATAAAATGCCTGGATTTACGCTTTTCGCCACGCGGCGGTCATTATTTAGGGATTTTTTAGGCAGATTGCAAGTGAAATGTAGGTTGATGTGGTTGTGTTGTAGCAGATTGATGATGGGGGCGGCGAATGCAGAAATGCTGCAAGCTTACTGGAATATCGGTGGGTG
>JAGACY010000078.1 GCA_017613855.1 Pseudomonadota bacterium | reverse complement strand
TTTCGAATCGGCGTAGTCGTCGAAGGCATACGAACCACTCAACCTGAAAAGAGCCCTTGCAATGCGGTAGTCCAGTGCAAGACTGACATTGGTGCCATTCAAATCATACATGTCGCCCGTCGAAAACCAGTGTCGATAAGTCGCACCCCAGGTGAGCGCAAATTCAGCACCGAGCGGATGGTAGCCGCCGGCACCGATGTCGGCCTCATCACGTGTTCTAACGCGCTGCCGAAAGGTTCTATGCCCGTAGCCGCCGAAAATGTACAACCAACGCCACAATTCAAAATCAAATTCGATGCGGTGGCTCATGTAAGAAAGCAATGGCCCCTGGTTGTAAACATCTCCTCCGGTGGTAATGAGAAATTCCGGCCTGTAATAGACACCAAACTTCATGATTTCCCAATTGAGCACAACGCCGGGGCGCAAGACGATGTCGGTATAACTCGAGTCTCTGGCATCATCCGAGAAAAGCCATTCCCCATTGACCTGGGCTTCGAAAATTGAACGTGCAAAAGGGTGTTTCCAGGGATCGAGCGTGATGCGGACATCGTAATCGAGATAGGCACTATCCAAATCTTTGTCCAGCATGCGCGGATCGGTCGGTGATCCGCTCAGGGCATTGGATGTATACCCCGCAGCAAGATCAGCTTTCCATGAGAGATTGGGGTCGTACGACTGGCCTGTCATGGATTGTAAGGATTTGAGTGCCTGACTGTCGCTTTCGGTTAAGGTCTCGGAGTCGTAGACCGTTTCGAGCTGATGGCGTGCCGATTCTACGTCATTTTGTGCAATGTCATGAAAAGAGCGGATGAGCTGGACTCTGCCTTTCATCGCATCGTTGCTGCAGTTTTTATCGGATAAAAAAGGACGTGCCTGATCCATCATTCCCATTTGGATGTATATCCATGCGATCCAGGCGCGCGATGTACAATCCTGGGGATCTTGCTCAAGCTGGGCATTGAGTGTTTTGATGGCCCAGGGATAATTCTCAACTTTCGCATAGGCAATGCCTACGGCACGCTGAATCTCCATATTGTCCGGATGACATTGGCGGGCATCTTTCAGAAGGTTCAGAGCTTGTTTGGCACTGTCAGGATCATTCCAAAGGACGGTGGCCTTCTTAATCGCATCCTCTGCAGGCATGCAATGAATGTCGGTTTTCGGCTCATCCGTTTGGATGAGCCTGTCCGCCTGAGTGCCGATATCTTCGTTTTGAGCATACAGGCCAATCGGTGCATCGCTCATGGTGTCAGACTCGGAATGCGCGTCCCATGCGAGTAAGACCATTTCCATTTGATCTGAAATCACAGGCAGATTGCGCGCTTGTGGAACCTCATTCTGTTCATCGGGCTCCGATTCTTCCTGAACTTCGGTCGGTTCTGTGCAGCATCTGAAGCCAAGGGCAAGCGGTGTCCAATTGAGCGGAATATAGGAACATTTGTGGTTGCCTTCGGAATCGACGCAGTTAAAGGCACCGCCCCGAACGGTCATGCCGGATCCATTGGCCGTGTGCTCCCAAAGGTTGCCGCTCATGTCGTAGACACCCCAGCCATTATTGCAGTCAGGAAACGTCCCCGTCGGCGCCAGGTGAAACCCCGGATATTCAAAGGTGTCGAGGCCGTTGCATATCTGCGGATCATATTTGTCGCCATAGCCATAGACGGTTTCATGGATTCCGTGGCAGCTCAATTCCCACTCGGCCGGTGAGCACAGACGCTTTCCTGCCGCCGCACATGCGGCCTGCGCCGCTTCATTATCGTCACCGATTTGCCATGGGATGACGCCGGCTTTCGAAACAGCCATCGACGCGTCCGTACCGCCGCTGGTTGCTGTGGCATCCGGACGCGAAGCTTCATACTGGTCGATGCAATAGGTTTTTTGAATCAGCGCCATCCCCTCTGGACACGTATAAACTTTCGGCTTTGGCTGTGGTTTTGCGCATTGCCCATTCTGGCATGTTAAGCCCTCGCCACATTCCTCATCTAACTGACATGTATTGTCTGGCGGACAGTTGTCACCCGTGCATGGCTCGGGATCCCGACAGGCACCGTCTATACAAATCTGAGGGGAGTCACACACTTTATTGGCGCAGGGATCTTCAGGAATATCCAAAACACACTGAAAATCCCGGCATATAAAACTGGTTCCGCATTCGGCATCTGTACGGCATTTATAATTACAGATGCCTTCCGCCGTACATATCATCGGAGCGTCGCAGTCTTCGTTGCGGTAACAGTACTGGTCCGGGTTGCATGAAGTCATGCATATCAAACAAATTATGAAAGTATATGTTTTTTTTATCATAGTTTTTGTAATTCGTGGGTTTGTATTTATTTTGAGGGGGCCAGGCCCCCTACGCGTCTATTGGCGCGGCGTATCGGGCAACCGCCCGATAGCCAGCGCGCGAGCGCGTATCGAGCATAGCGAGATAGCGCCGCACCAATACGCCGCTACCCCCGATGCGGGGTTATACACCCCGCAACGCCCCGTCATATCTCCATTAAGTTATTGTCGTTTTCAGCGGTTTCGTCTTCCTCAATGATAATATTGCCATAAGCATCTTTGCGGTTGATGTTCGATCCTATGATGTCACTCAGAAAACAGATATCCGATAAAACGAGCGGAAAAGGCATGCTGTCAACATGTTCCTGATGAAGTTTATCACGATAGATGCGATAGAGAATCGGCAAAGGATCGCCCTTTTTTAAAAACGTATCGGGCATCTCCCTGAGTTTAATTTTATGAACCAAATCATCCTCACGCTCGTCATCCGGCGGATTAAATTTATATTTGACGAGAATGGCCGGATCGTCGTGAGTCGAAAATTGGAATGTATCCACTTCATATTCACTGTAATCTGCATTCACCGGGATATATTCTACACTGACAATGGTGGCAATGGTTTTTCGGCCAAACCTTAATAACTTGGATATTTTTTGTTGGGTTTTATCAATCGTGGCTTCTTCTGAAGGCAAATAAAAATAGTTTTTGCTTGCTTTGCTGCGTGCTCCGATTCGGGTAATAAAAAATTTAATCACAGCTGTGATGGCGAGTGCAATGATACTTGCAATAACAGCAAGGCCTTTGCCTGCGCCGGCACTATGTTCTGCAAGACGGTTCACCACTTTGGCCTCCGT